>JBBTAK010000018.1:0-26649 GCA_038044245.1 Nanobdellota archaeon | reverse complement strand
AAAGAAACCCTTTTTCTCAGGATAAGGCTGGTTCCAGTGTACTTTCTGACAAATACAACTACTGCAACGATAACAACAATAAGAAGAAGAGGGAAAAGCCAGTTTGTCTTAACCTCTATTTCAAGAGCTTCTCCTGGAGTTATGTCCCTTGTCCATGTATAGTAAACACTAAAGCCGTCACGCTCAACTATGTCTGGAGTTGGCGCAAATGTCGTGAATAATCTTGAGAGGATGTTCTTCTTTATGATTGTCTCTGAGCTTGCTACTGTATTTCCTTCGTTGGTTTTTGTTATTATCTGGGTGTTTATCAGGAATCCGTAATCTTTCTTCGTTGTTGTCAATATGTCTTTCTCAACGAACTTTATTACCCCCTCAACACTGGTTTCTTTTCCAAGCGCAGTCACCTGTGCTTCAAGTGTGTAAAACCCAGCCATCAAGCTTTTGAAATCCCTCTGGTTTAGCTGGACAGAAGTTCTCTTTATTTCTGATGGCCCAAGCGCAAAATTCTCCTTTATATCAAAAAAAGCAGAAGAAAATTCCACAGAGACATCCCCGAAGTCAACAGATTCAAGATTTTTTATGTAAATTTCTATCGATTGTGACTGAGGGTCAACATCTCCTGAACCAATTTCAAAGGCATCCTTTAGATCAATTATCTTGAAGGTGAGACTTTCTTCCTGATCACTTCCGCTTCCAGCTCCTGCTGTTCTTATGAAGTATGGGATAGTGTAAAATCCTCTCTGCGAGATTCTTCCTATTGGAGAAAGGGAAAGCTGAATCTCTTTTGTTTCCCCTGAATTTATTGCAATCTTCTCAGGAGACATGCTGAATCCCGCGAGGTTATAAAATTCAAAGGTGCCAGAAGGCCCGTTGTTTTTTATGCTTATGTCAAATACGACGGAAGGATTTTCAAGGTCTGCTATAAGCACTTCGTTCTGGCTCTTTTTTTCCACTACAACGTTTGCAGCGATTACGTTTGGGATTAGAATCAGAACATGAAAAAATACTATGCCTAAAAAAACCAATCTCTTTGTGCTATTTTTCATGAAAAAGTTAGAAGAATTTTGTATTTAAGGATTTCGGTTTTGCCTTTCGATTGCAAATTCCGGAAAAATATCACTTTTTTCCTTCCAGGTCAAGGTAAGCCTTTGCCTGATTAAGGAAAGAATCGCTGGCGCTCGAGATTTTTCCGCTGTATTCATCAATTGCCGACGTTATTATCCACTTTTCGTAAACTCCCCGAAGAAACTTCTTGAATGCTGTTGTTTCAAATCTGCCCTTGTAATCTCTGACCAATATGCCCTTTATTCCGACTTCCACAGAGCCCTGATTTGTCTTTACCTTTGCTCCGCCCTGATTTATCTCAACCTCTTTCAGTCCGTCTGCCTTTATGTCAATCTTTGCCTCAAATTTGAAGTAATCCGTGAACTTTTTCTCTCCTGACCAACCCACTGCTATATTTTTTGCAGCACCCTCTATCTTCTCGGAATACTTGTCCTCAACAAGGTCGAGCCCTGTTTCATCTTTAAGCCAGTCATAGCAGAATTTATAGAAGTCCTTGAATGAAAAAATTCCAGAATACTTGATCTTGCTTGAAAAAATAGTTTCTTTTTCCGGCATTTTTTTGTTCCCCTATTCCCAATAAAAGCCAGATTTGATTTAAATATTTAATGGATAAGTTGAATATCTAACCAAACCAATGGTTATTCTCTTTTACAATATATTTTATAAGACAGAGATAGTTACAAAAAACAATGGAAGAGCAAATTGAAAAAGCGGCACTGGATATTGAGAAATTAAAGAGAATTTATTCTGCGATACTCATAAGAAAATTAAAGAAAGAGCAACCAATATGGGAAGAGATTTTTAAAATAGGAACTGAAAATTCTGCTGGGGATCTTATTATTGCTGGGGGCTTTATTTACAGACCCATAATTGAGGCAAAATACAGGAGAAAGACGAAAAGAGAAGATGGAATTATTGACGTTGATTTCATAGCCAGCCAACTTTCTAGAGAGCCATATAGTCCAAGGCCTCTTGGGTGGGCTGAACAGCGGACAATCTATGGAAATCCTTCTTACGTGAAAGGCAATCATTATGTTGTTTTAAATGATATGCATACTTTTCATTCAATCATGGTCAGTGGTCGTCAGCCAACAATTGAAAATCTTCTTGATCTTACACCATTAGATATACAATCAATTGGATGGATTATAAAAAGAGATGACCTTTTTGCAGGTGAACTGGTCGGTGACAAGGGAATTCTTGCAATATACAACAGGCAAGTCAGGATGAATAATCGTGAAGAGGCAGTTTATGAGATAAGAAGAAGACTGGCTTATGAAGCACAGCTTGATCTGGGCTCGGAAGAATTTAACTTGCACATGAGACAATTTAATATCGAAGATCTTTTGAAGAAATTCATTGAGAGCAAAGCCAAAGATCTGAGATTTACACCAATCCCTTTTGATTCACCACAATCAGCAGAAGAAAAAAAGGAAGAAGACAAGACAGCATTTCCATAAAAAGATTTCTTTAATTTCTTCAGATTGATGCTCGGCAATCATCGCAAACCAGCATTCCATTAATCCCGTAAAGCATTCCTCTTTTTCCGCATTCTTCGCATATGCCGTCGTTTATCTGGGGGCCTTCTTTTGTTATTTTTATCCTGTTCAGTTTTTCTTCCTCTTCCCTTATCATTGACAACTCTTCAAGTTCAGGATAAAATTCAGGATGGAAATTCAAAATATCTTTTGAAGTCACGACTCCAAGAAGCTCGTTGTTCTTAACTATTGGGAATCTGTCAAATTTGAAACTGTTCATCTTTTTTATGGCTTCATTAATGGTTGTTTCTGGCTTCAATGTAACTATTTTTTTAGGGGAAAGGTCCATGGCTTTTATCTTTGAAAGTTTAGTTCTTGGATTTTTTACTAAAGCCCAAAGAATGTCCCTCTGGCTCAAAAATCCCACAAGATTGTTTTTGTCGACAATTGGAAGGCTTCCGACACCCTTTCTTATCATCATCTTTGCGCATTCCAGGAGGCTCATATCGGGCTTTGCGGTGAAGAGATCTCTTGTCATTATATCAGAAACAAATGTCTTTTTCATACAGAAATTAAAATGCCCCCACTTATATAAACTTTATGTGTTTTTGTTCGTTATTATTGATTATACAACGTATTGTGCCCACTTATGATTCATTCTTGCTTCAACCACGTCAATTCACAACTGTATTCTCATTACAATAATTTTTAAATAAGCTCTCTGAGAGTTAGATTTATGGCAAGATTAGTAATAAGATTTTCTGAGGATTTTAGAGAAGCCAGAACCGCCAGTAAAATTTACGTCCGATTAAGAGACAATGGCTTGGAACCTTTTTCTGTCCAACTAAATTATCATACTAAACTTGGCGAGCAAGAAGTTATTTACTATTTTGAAAATTCAGATAAAATGCCTAAAAAATCTAAATTAGTTGATATTTTAGAAGGAATTAAATTTACTACATTAACTTTAGACTAAAATGCCTGAAAAACCTGTTGTCCTGATGCCTGAAGATGTGCAAAGGCTTCTTGGAAGAGACGCACAGAGAAACAATATTCTGGCTGCAAAAATGGTTGCGGAGATAGTGAAGACAACTCTTGGGCCAAAAGGCATGGACAAGATGCTGGTTTCTCCGACAAATGACATAACTGTAACCAATGACGGAGTTACAATCCTTGAGGAGATGCAGATAGAGCATCCTGCAGCGAGAATGATGGTTGAAATTGCAAAAACCCAAGAGAGTGAAGTTGGCGATGGAACAACAACTGCTGTGATGATTGCGGGAAAGCTCCTGGAAAATGCTGAAAAACTCCTTGACAAAAAAATACATCCTACAGTCATCACAAAAGGCTATAGGATAGCTTCTGAAAAAGCGCAGGAGATTCTCAAAGAAATAGCCCTGAGGATAACTCCGGATGACGAGGATGTTTTGAAACAGATTGCAATGACTGCAATGACTGGAAAAGGCGCAGAAGACTCAAGAGAATGGTTTGCTGATATAATTGTGAAGGCAATCAAGCAGATAGAAAACAAAGGCAGGATAAATATAGATGACATAAAGATAGAAAAATCCAAAGGCGACGGAATAAAAGACACCGAACTTATTTCCGGGATTGTTCTGGACAAATCAAGGATTTCTCAGGACATGCCGAATGCTATCAGGGGGGCAAAGATAGCACTCATAGATTTTTCCCTGGAGTTGAGAAATCCAGAAATAGAGACGAAGATTTCTATCTCAAGCCCTGAGCAGCTCCATGGATTTATAGAGCAGGAAGAAGCTGAAATCCGGGACATGACAGGAAGAGTCAAACTTTCTGGAGCAAACGTGATTTTCTGCCAGAAAGGAATAGATGATTTTGCGCAGTATCTCCTTGCCAAAGAGGGAATATATGCTTGCCGTAGAGTTTCCAGAAGCGATATGGAAAAAATCTCAAAGGCGACAGGAGCGAGAATTGTAAGCAATCTTACAGAGCTTACCCCCTTTGAGCTTGGAACAGCTGATCTTGTTGAAGAGGTAAGGCATGGCGGCGACTTTTTTACATATATCAGAGGATGCCAGAATCCAAAAGCGCTGACAATATTAATTCACGGAGGAACAGATCATGTAATGGATGAAATAGAAAGGGCAATCAGGGATGGCTTGGGAGATGTTGCCTGCTCTTTGCAGTCTGGTCTTGTTGTATTGGGTGGGGGAGCTGTAGAAATGGAGCTTGCAAAAAAAATCCGAGAATTCGGCCGCAGCCTTACAGGAAGAGAACAGTTGGCTGTAGAAGAATTTGCATCCGCGCTCGAATTCATACCCTCTTCTCTTGCTGAAAATGCTGGCCTTGACCCCATTGATATAATAGCAGAGTTAAAATCAAGGCATGATTCAGGGGAGAAAAATGCCGGGCTCAACCTGTTCACCAACAGGGTAGAAAATGTTCTTGAAGCAAGGATAATAGAACCTTTGAAAATAAAAACACAGGCAATAAATTCTGCATCAGAAGTTGCTATAATGATTTTAAGAATTGATGATGTCATCGCTTCCACAGGAAAAAAGGATAACAGCTTTGGAAGAATTCATAAGGGAATGAATCCAGAAGAGATGTTTTGATTTTATTTTAAAAAAAGGAATTAAAACTTATGCTAAAGCATAAACAACAGAGGCAATCACAACTAGCGAAGCGACGAGATTTCTCCAGCTTAATTTTTCTTTTAATATGAAGTAAGCCATGGCATATATGAATACCGATCCCAACATCAGCATAAGCGTGGTGAAAATAACGCCGACTTTCAGGTATCCATAATATACCACAATCCTGTAAACCACCCAGACAAATCCCGTCAGAAAAATCTGCCACATCGTGCCTTTACCAGCTTTTGTTTTGAAATCAGGTCTGAAAACCAGCAGGCTTATGAGAAATATCGACAGGCATCTCAAAAAATAAAAAGCCACTGGGGAATAAAAGTCAAGTATCATCCTTGAAATAATGAGCTCAAGGGCAAAGAAAAAACTTCCAAAAACAGCCGCAATAAAATAAGGATTGAACTGAAGGTGGTGCTTTTTTATATGGGTAAAAACAAGGGCAAGTGCGGCAATGAGGGCGGGAATTATTATTTTGAGGTTTCTTTCATACAGGTCTTCTGCAAAAAAACTGAAGATTATTGCAAGAAGAATGACAAACAAAGGTTCCAGAACACGGGCTGGTTCCAGATTCCCGACTTTTTCCCATTTGAGGGAATAGAAAACAAGAAGGTTTGCTATGGTTGAGAAAAACACAACTAAAAGAAAAAGAATTATGTTTTTTGTTTCAAAGGCAGAAGAGTCAATTTCCCAGAAAAAATAAAGCAGAGGGAGAAGAAAGATGATTATTGCCAAAAAAGAAGCTGTCTGGTAAAATTCAACCCCGACTTTTTTAATTCTAAGAACTATCCTTTCAAGAATAGTTCCTACGGCAAGAGCAACCGCCCCTAATATCGGGAGATAATATGTCATCTTTATTCAGCCCATGTTAATAAAGAATTTAGATTTAAAAAGTTAAACATTAATCCAAAAGTATTTATATCATTTTTAGTTAATAAAAAATAGACTAATTAAAAATGAAAAAAACAAACAATTATGATTTTCTTGTTTTGGGTGCAGGAGGAACAGGCTTGGCAGCAGCGATGTATGCAGCAAGGCTTGGCCTGAAAACTCTTGTCCTTGGATCTTCTCATGGTTATGAACTGCCGACAGGCGGCGTCATAACAACCACAGATGTTGTTGAAAATTATCCCGGATTCACGAGAATATCCGGGCCAGAGCTCGCGAAAAAGATCGAAGAGCATGCCCGTTCATACAAACTGGTAACAATAAAGAGCGAAAGGGCAAATGAAATAAAAAAATCAGGGGGTCTTTTTAATGTTAAGACTGAAAAGGCAGATTATCAGACAAAGACCATTCTTTTTGCTACCGGAACAAAGTGGAAAAAACTGGACGTTCCTGGCTCATGGGAATTTGAAAACAAAGGAATCAGTTACTGCGCTTTGTGCGATGCCCCGTTGTACAGAAACAGGGCAGTTGCGATTGTTGGGGGCAGCGATACAGCAGGAAAAGACGCACTTCTGCTTTCAGAATATGCAAAGAAAGTTTACATGATTTATCGCGGAAAAGAGATTCATCCAGAGCCTATAAACTACGAGAGAATAAAGGCAAACAAGAAGATTGAAGTGATAAACGATACAAATGTTATTGAAATAAAAGGAGATAAAGATAGTGTCAAAAGTGTTATACTTGATAAACCTCACAAAAACTCGAAAGAATTAAAAGTTCAGGGAGTTTTTATTGCGATAGGGCATGTTGTTCTTTCAGACCTTGCAAAGCCTTTGGGAATCAGGCTCAACGAGAAAGGAGAGATAAAAATCAATCACATGACTTCTGAGACAAATGTTCCAGGGGTTTTCGCAGCAGGAGATGTCACAGACAAACAGTTCAAGCAGCTCATAACAGGCGTTGCAGACGGCTGCACTGCTGCCTACAGCGCATATGAATACATCACAAAGAAAAAGCTTTAATCATTTCATATAACTTATAATAGAAATATTTATTAATTCTTTTATTGCTGAAAATCAAATGGGAAGAACACTAAAAGAACTCTTACTCAGTTTAGTAAATCCAGACAGAACACGGGACGGAGCTCTTAAGGATACATTCAAAGTTAAAACTGGAAGAAATCTTGGAGAATGCGCAAAACAAGAGGTCTTAAATCAAGGAAATCCAAATTGTAAACATCCACGTGTATTTTATATTGACATTCCCTTTGATGGACAGGTATGGGGGTGTGATGATTGCCCAAGGCAAGAAAGAATAGCTTATTCTCCTGGGTTTAAAATAAGATTTCCTGCAGGTGCTTTAATCAGCACACCTAATCAAGAATATGGCGGCAGAGCATTTTATACTTTCAGAGCCAATGAAAAAGGAGAAGTTGAAAAATATTTAAGCAGGGCTGAGTGGGTTAGACGAGGAAAGACATCTTTAGAAACAGAGATTATACAATAAATTAAATTTTTTTGAGTCGCACTTTTACCACCAAAACATATTTAACTTCTTTTTCTGATAGATTTTTATGACTGCCAAAATAAGCAGAATAATCACGAAAGAAAACCTGCAAAGATATTCCCAAGAAATTCTGGAAATTCTTGCAAGAGAAAATATTTGTTCTACATCAGACCTTGAGAAAAGATTGGGGGAATCTTTTTCCACCTTTAATGGACTTATACAATTAGAATCAAGACCATCTGCATCTGGTTCAAAAGCATCTGTAATAAGTTATATAGTTAAAGGCAAGGGAATTCCTATTGAAATAAGATTAAATCCCGAACATCGTTATTCTTTATTTTTTGTTAAATCAGAAGAAAAAATAAATGATTACAATCCGGAACTTCCAGACCCAATAGGAAATGTCATACAATCTAAAAAAATTGAATCTTCTTTTGAAAAAATGTTGGAGGAGCTAAAACAATTATCTCAATAATAAAATAAAATGACCCTTAATTTCGAGAAGGAAAAACTGATTTCTGAACTGAAAAAAAGAAAGCCGAAGAAAGTCCTTGTCCAGCTGGCAGAGGGAATAAAGCAGAATGCGCCAGAGATTTCTGGATGGATTGAAGAGACTTTGCCCGGAGTTGAATGCATCTTTTCTGGAGAAACCTGCTGGGGAGCATGCTCTGTTGCTGTTCAGGAAGCCCAGGCACTTGGAGTTGACTTGATTGTCCATTTCGGACATGCGCAGTTTATCGAGGTTGATTTCCCTGTATTATACATAGAAGTCCAGGATGTTCTGGATTTGAATCCTATATTGAATAAGTCTCTTCCCCATATAAAAGATTACAGGAGGATTGGATTGTCTTATTCAATCCAGCACAGGCACGATATAGAAAATATCAAGAAATTTTACGAAGACCAAGGAAAGCAAGTCACTCTTTCGAAAAAAGCAGGAACAAATGCCTATGAAGGCCATATAACTGGCTGCGAATACAGGGGTTTGAAAGCAATTCAGGAAGAAGTTGATGCGTTTGTGATAATAGGAAACCAGTTCCATTCAATGGGGGCAACTCTTGCATTAAGAAAGCCGGTAATTCTTATCGATGTTTATAACGATGATGTCAGAAGCATGGCTGGATTGAGAGAAAAAATTCTCAAGCAAAGGCTTTTTTCAATTGAAAAATTTAAGGAAGCAAAAAATATTGGGATAATTGTTGAAGTAAAGCCAGGGCAGAGATTCGGAAACCCGAGAAAACTTCTTGAAAAACTGAAAAACGCCGGAAAAACAGCAATAGTAATCACGATGTCTGAATTAACGCCGGACAAAATAATGAATTTTTATAATATTGGGGCGTTCGTGGAATTGGCCTGCCCGAGAATTGCGCTTGATGACTTTGCAAAATATCCAAAACCAATCTTGACAATGCTTGAGGCCCTCGTTGGCCTTGGAGAAAAATCCTGGGATGATATTCTGGAAAACGGGATTGTGTGATGAGAAAATTATCTTAATGATTCAATTCTAAATTAAAAAAATAAATTTATGCAAAAGATAACCCCTTTTTATTAAAAACCACCATTATTATTTCTATCAGCATGGATGTTTTTATCAAAATCTTTATAAAGCTTCTTTCCTGTTTCACTATAATTTAAGATGGCTGAAGCAATTGAGGCGACAAAAGAAAGCGGAACCATAACAATAAAGAAAGACAGCTTGTGGAAATATTCTACTTTTATCTTGCTGGCTGCACTTGTGATTGGAGGATTCTTTTTTTTCAGAGGAAGTGGTGGCGGTAACGGAGGTACAACTGATGGAGGCAGTACAGGGCAGGTTGATTTAAGCCCATTTTTGCAAAATGCACAGTTTTATCCTTCTCTTGGTCCTGAAGATGCGAGCAATGTTGTCATAGAATTCTCTGACTTTCAGTGCCCTTATTGTGCAATGGCTTCTGGATTGCCATCATGGACATCACAATATTCAGACCAGTATCCAGATTTGATAGGCTCTGCAGGAAAAATTCAGGATATGGCAAAAAATGGTGATTTGAGGTTTATTTATGTTTCAATGAGCTTTCTCGGGCAGGAATCTGTCTATGCATCAGAGGCAGGATTGTGCGCAAATGAACAGGGAAAATTCTGGGAAATGCATGACAAGATCTTTGGTTCAAGCGATGCTCCTAGCGAAAATACCGGAAAATACTCTGTTGTAAATCTTGAAAAATTGGCTGCAGGAATCTCCGGATTGGACAAGACGAAATTTAACGATTGCCTTGACAGCGGAAAATATGAATCAGCAGTCCAGTCTATAGCAGCGCAGGCAAGCAAAGCAGCAAGCGGAACACCAACCTTTTATGTGAACGGGAAAAAAGTATCAGGTTCCTGGGCTCAGATTTCTGCCGCTCTCGCGTAGTTTTTTCAGTCGGGTTTTTCTTTTTTTCAGATTGATGTACAACAAAGGCGAAGAAAATTTCAAGACAGCAATAAACAATATTCATGAATAAAATTTAGACAAAATGAGCGATTATACATTGACATTGGTTCTTGCATTGATCGGGTTTTTTCTAGCCTATCATATATGGCATAAGAAGAAAAACAAAGAGAAGCTTCATTGTTTTCTTGGAAAAGACTGCAGCAAAGTAATTGAAAGCAAGCATTCAAAACACTTTGGAATTGAAAATACGGTTATTGGAATTTTATACTACATTTTTGTTGTTATAACCAGCTTGGCTGCTATTTTGTTTCCTGTTGTTCTGACTTTCAGCATTTTTTCTACTGGTTTTATTATAATTGCCGGAATTGCAGCTTTGTTCTCTTTTTATCTTGCTGGTGTTCAGCTGTTTGTGCTTAAAGAGCTCTGCGAATACTGCATTGCAAGTACTTTAATTGCAATTATCATTCTTATCGTATCATTAGTTTTATAAACCAATAAGCTAAAAATATATAATGGAAAACAAGCATGTTGGCTATCTTGTGTTGGGAATCTCAATAGTCTTAATATTAATAATATTCCTGTTCAATAATGCTCTTACAGATGCGGTAAGGAACAGTTGCTTCATACAGCACGGGGATTTTCAGTCATGCGAGATGTATGATTCTGTTAAATATCAGAAATATCTTGCCCTTGGAATTGTCGGGATTTTAATTATTTTCAGCGGAATTTTAATTTTCAGCAAACCGAAAGAGAAAATAGTCGTCAAGAAATTCAAAGAGCCAAAGAAGAAAATTGATTTGGGCGGGCTTGACAGCAGAGAAAGACAGGTTATAAAAATTCTTGAGCAAGAAAATGGGACGGTTTTCCAGGCAGCTCTTATGGAAAAATTAGGAACAGGAAAAGTGGGAATAACAAGGCTTCTCGACAAGCTTGAAGCCAAGCAGATCATTGAAAGAAAGCGAAGAGGAATGAATAATGTTGTTGTTTTGCGAGGTTGATCTAAAGCTTCTTCCATCCTTCTGGAATTTTTGCCCCTAATTTGCATTTTTTATGGACCCAATACCCTTTCCATTCGTGAAAGTTTTTATTTTCCCTAGAGGGTCTGGTAAAGCTAATAATTATATTTTTATCACTTAACTTATCAAGAGCTTTTTTGCAAACATGGCATTTTTCAAAACGATATTTTTTGAACCTATTTTGGGATAATAATCCTAAAATAGTTAATTTCTCTTTTTTTAGTTTTTCTGAGCAGGAATAATTATGATCAAGAACAGGTTTATATCTTTTCTTTAAAAGGGCTTTATACATGTATTTGTTGCAGTCTATATCGTTACATTCTCCTTCAAGCGCCCATTGTGTTTCTTCCAATTTTTCTGTTAAAAAATAGTATTCATCTTTATCTTTTTGAGACATTTTAAGTTTGGATTCTATTTAATTATAGCATTCATTATCTTATAAAATTTGGTTGCGTTTTGTATGGATTCACTAGCCGGATCTCTGTTTGCTTCTGGCAGGGTTTTATAAGTGAAAGCTGTTCTTTTTCCTAATTCATCTCTTAATATCTCCAAAAGTGCCTCTGCCTTTAGAATTTCTTTATTATATATTTTAAGTAAATCTTTTTGGATTATGCCCTCTTTAACTAATTCTGAAAAATTATTATAAACCTTCTGGTGTTCTTTTGGAGAGTTTATCTCAATCTTCTTACTCAATAAATATGCTTTGGCGCAATAAAATATTGAATAATAACTGTGGCTGATAACCCCACTATAGAAAGTTTTAGTTTGTTCTATTTTTAGGAAAGATTTAAGGCTAGTATCTGCAGAAAGCCTGAACAGGGTTTCTGCTTCTATAATCTCACTTTCTGCTCTTTCTATGAATAATTTAACTAGCGAATCCATGGTTTTATTAGATTATAAAATAAATGTGGATTGTAAAAGGTTAAGTGGTTCTTAACTATTTGCTTTCCTAAGTTCTCTTCATCAGCTTTGAGCATTTTGATAAAATCTGAAGCAGTAAATACATAAAAATGAATAGAGAGTATCTCTTTTCTCTTAATTGATTCAAGAATTGGCGTGATAACATCTATGTCTTTTTTCTCTTTGACTACAAAAGCTATATCAAAATCAGAGTCCTTTTTTTGCTTGCCTCCCGCATAACTGCCAAAAACTGTTGCTGTAAAAAAAATAGTCTTCTTTGTTACCTGTTTTTCTATTTTATCCAGAATTTCCTGTGGAAGAGCATACAATTCGCTACCCAAAATGCCAAGGTAACTGGCAGATTTATGATTTATTTCAAGATTATACAATAATGATTTTCCTATTGTCTGTGTTTTTATGATTCCTTCATGCATCGCATTTCCCAGTGCTTTATATAGGAAATTGTTTGACTTTATTCCAGTAATTGCTCTTAATTGCTCTGCCGTAAGTCTCATTCCCAGATTCTTTCTAAAGGCGTCAATTATTTTAAGTTGTTTTTTCGTCAGCATATTACCAATCCACTTTTATGGTTTATGTATACCACTTTTATGGTTTATATCTATATAAATCTTTCGGCTAATATCTAAAGAAATGGATTTTTGGGGGCTGATTTAGTCATGTAACCAGTTTCACCAAAGCGGTTATAATAAACTTTTTCTTGTATTTTTCATGCAATCAGAAAATAAGCATGAAGAAAAACATCAAAATAAAAAAACAGACTGGGAATTTTATGCCCAGGTTGCAATAGTTATTGTCCTGTCATTAATCCTAATTTATAACTATTCGGGAAAAGAGACAGGAAACTCTGTTGGTTCTGCTGGCATAGGAACTGTTTCGGCTTCAGAAATAATTCCAAAAGGTGTTCCTGCTATTTATGGAGAAGAGTTGGGAATCACTTATGATGATGTTTCTCCAAATGATCCAAGGAAAGCTGATGAAACAATAAATCTGCTTGGAAACATAGACAGAGTCGAGGAACTTGAAGGTGCTGAACTTGAGAGGTATATTGATATACTTTATAATCAACATAAAGGAATTGCCTGCGAGTACTGTTGCGGAGCAAGATCTGTAATCTTCAGCAATGGACAAGTTGCATGCGGTTGCGCTCATAGTTATGCAATGCGAGGTCTTACAAAATATCTGATTAAGTATCACGGGGCAGAGCTCAGTGACGAGGAAATCCTTACAGAAGTTGGAAAATGGAAAACTCTTTTCTTTCCCGGAATCCTTGAAGGAAAGGCGCAGGTAATGAAGAGTTATGGAATTGAAACCAGCTACATAAATCTCACAACAAATGCATACAGGGGAATAGAGCAGGGGCAAGCTTCTGGAGCCATGGTTGGAGGATGTTAAATTCACGGAGGTAAAATGGAAACACAAAAAATAGTGCTTTGGGTGATTATCGGAATTTTGCTGCTGGCTGTTATATATACTGTATTTTTCCAGGGTGGAAGCAGCTCAGCAAGTTCATCTTTGTCGCCTAGCGCAGGACAGGCGGCAAGCGCATACAGCGGAATGGTCGGAGGCTGCTAATGGAATGCTGCCATTCTGGAAAGCACGGAGAAAAAGGCTGTTGCGAAGATTTAAAAAAACAAGGAATAAAAATGAAAAATAATCAAGATAACAAGGAAACAGGAAAGAGATTCAGCAAAGTATGGTTTTTGTTTATTGGAATAGTTGCTGTTCTCGCATTAGTCATCTTTTTTACAAGAGGCTCAAGTGCAAGCAGTTTTGATAATATCAATCAGGTTTCACAAATAGATATTTACAAATCAATTACATGCGGGTGCTGTGATGTTTATTCCAAATATGTTGATGGAAAAACGAACACAAAGGTCAATTCATTCAATGTGCAGGATCCTGAAGCAACGAAAAGACAATTTGGGATTCCCTCGGAAATGGAAAGCTGCCATACCACAATCATAGGAAATTATTTCATTGAAGGTCACGTTCCATTGGAAGCTGTTGAAAAGCTTCTGAAAGAACAGCCAGACATAAAAGGAATAGCAATGCCTGGAATGCCTATGGGTTCTCCAGGAATGCCTGGATCAAAGAGCGGAGATTTCATAATATATGCTGTTGCTAATGACGGAAGCTACAGCGAATTTATGAGGATTTAGGAGAGATAATGAAAGGAAAATTTTTTCTTCTTCCTATTATAGCGATTTTTTTAGCTAAGAATGTCTTAGCACACTGCCCTCTATGCACTGTTGGGGCAGGAGCAGCTGCAGCAGGGGCTGTATGGCTTGGAGTCAGCAAAGTTGTCGTTGCTCTCTTTATAGGGGGTTTTGCAATGTCTATGGGAATGTGGTTTTCAAAAATAGTTAAGAAAAAATATATTCCATTTCAAAAAACTTTGATTATTCTTGCAGTTTTTCTAACAACAGTTTTTCCCCTGATGCCTATTTTCAAGGCAATAGGTCCGTTATATCTTTCTTTCATTGGAGAATATGGCAGCACATATGCAATTAATTATTCCTTGGTTAGCAGCTTTTTTGGCGGGCTATTGGTCCTGTGCTCTCCAGCCTTAAGCAAAAAGCTCAGCAATTTGCGCAATGGAAAAATGATTCCTTTCCAAGGAACAATATTAACATTGTCTTTATTGATAATAATCGGAGGACTTATACAAGTTTTAATTTAAATGGAGCAGATAACTTCAATCTTAACAGGAATAACACTGCTGTTTTTCATACTTCTGGTAATTAAATCTGTTTTTAGCCTAAAAAAAACCTGCACCATATGCTTGTCTGTTACTTTAGCGTGGGTTACATTGATTGTGCTTTATTTCCTTGGAATTTTTCCAGATAAAATTATAATAGCTGTTTTAATGGGACACACGAGCCTTGGCATTTATTATACTTTAGAGAAGAAGGTTAAGAAAAGATTTTTGCTTTTCAGGCTGCCGTATCTATTGACAAGTATTCTAATAATATATTTTATACTTAATGGAGTTGTTATTAACACTTTGTACTTTATCCTTGGATTATGGCTGTTTTTTATTGTTATTTATTTGTTCAAGTTTAACAAATTCACAAAAAAAATAATAGACTGCTGCAAAAGATGGTGAAAAGAGATAATTCAATACTTTATGGAATCCTTGCTGGCTTGGGCCTTTTGCTTTTTTATCTCGCAGTTGTTTCCTTTTTTCAAGGAATTGAATTTGCCTTTCTTAATTTAAGGAGCTTGTGGTATTTTATCTTTCCTTTGGCAGCAGGGTTTGGCACACAAATAGGTTTGTATGCTTCAATAAGACATACTGCTGCAATGACAGGAATAGTCGCAGGAACAGGGGGAGTTTCTGCAGGGAGCATGGTTGCCTGCTGCAGCCATTTTTTGCTTAATATAATTCCTATTGCTGGTTTATCAGGAATTGCCCTGGTTTTGTCGGCATATCAAAAAGAGTTGCTTGGAATTGGAATTCTGTCAAACATAATTGGGATAGGAATAATGCTAAATCATAAAAATAAAATGAAATGTGCTTTGGAGGATAATAGAGAATAATGGGACATAATCATTCAAATCATATATGGTTGATGGCTATAGCATGTGGAGGTGCTTTTTTGCTGATATTAGTGCTTCCATTTTTAGGAATTTCCAAAAACTGGTCTGTGGGAATTGCCATTACAGTAATGGTTGGTTTGCATTTATTAATGATGCGTGATAATTCTGGGCATAATCATAAAAAAAAGATGAAAGAGGAAATTGCTAATGGATAAGAAGATTATTTTATATATCATCATTGGCATTTTAATTTTAGGATTATTAATATTAACAATTTTTCCTGGGATGATTTATACTTTCAGAGACTCTGGAGTTTTGGGAAACAGCATTGGTGTTGCAGATAAATGCAAGCCTGCTCCAGGCTATACAGAAGAATCATGGAGAGAGCACATGAGTCATCATCTAAACATTTACAAAGATTGCTTAAGTTAAATAAATACAAAAAAAAGGAGGTAAAAATGGCTGAAAAAATAAGTTCAAAAAGAGTTGCTTATTCTCTGGCCTTGGTTGCGGGAATCGTTTATCTTGCGTGCGCTATACTTGTTGCAATAGCACCGGCTTGGACAGTGAATTTCTTTGGCGCCTTGTTCCATGGCATAGACATATCACAGATAGCAAGAGCACCAGTTCCATTAGCAAGCACAGCTCTTGGATTTGTGGAAATTATTGTTTTGGGTTATCTTGTCGGGTTGCTTTTTGGCGCTATCTACAATAAATTCTGATTGAATAAAAATGGGCATATTCAATGAATGGCTTACATTTTCCTTAATCTTATTTGGGATTTGGCTTGTTCTTTTTCTGTTCAGAAAAGGCTTAAGAAAAGAAATGTTCTTCGTGAGTTTGTTCACAATGCCTTTTGGGCTTACAGAGCCGTTATTTGTCCCAGAATACTGGAACCCCCCATCACTTTTTAACTTGGCCGCAATAACTGGTTTTGATATTGAATCTTTAATTTTTACTTTTGCTATAGGAGGAATTGGTTCTGTTGTTTATGAATCTATTTTCAAGACAAGACACAAAAAGATAAATATGTATGAAAGACATAGCAAGAGACATAGGTTTCATCTTGCTGCCATAACCTCGCCGGCAATCATCTTTATATTCTTAGAACTTCTTACATCATTAAATCCTATTTATTCTGCGATTATAGCAATGTTCCTTGGTTCTGTTGCTGCTATCTTATGCAGGCCAGATTTAAAAAAGAAAATCTTATATGGTGGGTTTATTTTTCTTGCAATTTATTTTATATTTTTCCTTTTCTTTAACATTATTTATCCTGAAGCAGTTAAACAATTTTGGAATATTGCAAACATGTCTGGAATTTTTATATTGGGTGTGCCAATTGAGGAATTAATATTCGCCTTTACATTTGGTTTAATGTGGAGCAGTATTTATGAACATATTTTGTGGTACAAATTGAAAAACAGAAACCAGTTTCAGAAATAGATTTAAATAGATGATTATTTTTTCCATAAAATGTCTGTTAGAAATTTTATCAAAGAGCTGAACAATGATAGGGTTGAAGGTGAGCTTGTGAAGACAATCTTCATTTCCCTGGCATCGTCTTTTATAGTTTTGGCTATCTTGTACTTCGTAAGGCTCAGATATATCTCTGATTTTGTTCCTAAATATGGATTTTACCTGTTTTTTGCCATATTGAGCTATTCTCTCATCCTTCTTTCGGTAAGGCATATAAGAGCATATCGGGAGTTTGCATGCATGTCAGGAATGATGATAGGTATGACAATTGGGGCAATAGCCGGCATCTTGCCCGGATTTTTTATCGGAGCAACAAACGGAATGTTCTGGGGAAGTGTTGTTGGAATATCATCCGGAATCTTATTTGGAGCTTGGAATGGAAAATGCTGCGGTATTATGGGGGTTATGGAAGGAATAATGGCCGGTTTCATGGGCGGCTTGATGGGCGGAATGACTGCGGTAATGATGATTAATGACAATCTAAGGGCTGCGGCTGTTGTAATCTTCTTAATTGCTGCAACAATCTTATTCGGACTTAATTATATGATTTATAGGGAAGCAAGAGAGAACAGCATGGAAAGAAAACACCAAGATGGAGAATTCTTCACAATCTTCTGGAGCTTCCTATTGACAGTTATAACAACATGGTTTATGGTATTTGGGCCAAGAAGTCTTTTATTCCAATGAAATATAAAAATCTATTTTTCACCATATTGACTCTTGCCGTAATAGTCATTGCAGGAGTTTTTTTGATCCGCGGAGAAAATACAACATCCAATGGAAATTCTTCAGGAAACGCCCAGATAGTAAAACTTTCTGTAGAAGGTGGGAGATATGTATTAAGCCCATCAGAATTCAAAAAAGACATTCCTGTAAGAATCGAGGCAGACATCTCGAAAATGCCAGGCTGTTCCAAGTCAATAGTCATCTCAGCATTCAATGTAAGAAAAACCGTAACCACAAAAGACAATGTTATAGAATTCACACCAACAAAAACAGGGACATTCAATATTGCTTGCTCAATGAATATGTACAGGGGAACTTTTACTGTTGTGTGAAATTTAGGCGCTTGGTACTTATGCTATATTACTATAGTAAAATATTTAAAGATGTAAAAACCTAATTTTATATGGTAAAAAGTGAAATTATGGTTTGTGAATGCGGATGTGAGCGATGCTCCCATAAATGGGTGGCTAGGAGCAAAGAAACACCCACAGTCTGCCCGCACTGCAAATCTCCTTATTGGAATAAGCCGATAAAGAAGAAAAATAGAAAAAAATGAAAAAAGCAAAAATTGAGATTATTGGAATGCATTGTGCCAGCTGCGCGAGCAATATAGAACGTAGCCTGAAGAAAACACCTGGAGTGAAATCTGCTTCTGTCTCTTTACTCCTGAAAAAAGGAACAGCGGAATGTGAAGATAAAGTCACTTGGGAAGACATTGAGAAAGCAGTAAAAAGAATAGGCTATAACGTTAAACACATCGAATTTGAATAAAATGAACCATAAAAATCATGAAATGCATGAGATGAAACATGAGGAAATGAAAGAAGAGCAGGAAAGCCACAGCATAAATGGGCACCATCACGATGCCCCTGTAGAAGATGAAGAAATAAAAGATTGGTGGAAGAAACTTGTTGGCTCATGGTTATTTGCAATTCCGGTTGCCTTTCTCATGCTTTCATCAAGAATTTTTGGTTTGGAGCTTTTTTCTGCTAGACTAACAACAATTATTATTCTTGTTATAGGGTTTCCGGTAATGTTTTATTTTGGCTGGAGCACAATTCGCGGGGGAATACGCGGATTGTTCACATTTTATTTTAACATGGATTCTTTGATTGCTCTGGGAACGCTTGTCGCTTATATTACGGGAATAGCAAGCCTGTTTTCTTCAACTCTCGATTATTCAGGTGTCGCTGCGATGATCATGGCCTTTTATGTGACAGGAAAATATGTCGAGGCCAAGGCAAGGGGAAGAGCCTCGCAAGAGATAAAGAAACTTCTTGAATTAGGAGCTAAAAAAGCCCGCGTTCTTCAAGGAAAGCAGGAAATTGAAATGGATGTCTCTCAAATTAAGATTGGAGATATCATGGTTATAAGGCCGGGAGAAAAGGTTCCAACAGACGGGCTTGTTGTTAAGGGAGAAAGCAGCGTTGATGAGAGCATGGTTACAGGGGAAAGCCTGCCTGTTGAAAAGAAAAAGGGCTCAAATCTAATTGGGGCAACGATAAACCAGGATGGCATTCTTTATGTCAAGGCAACAAAAATAGGAAAAGACACTTTCCTTGCGCATATAATAAAGCTCGTTGAAGAAGCGCAGAGCGAAAAAATCCCAATACAGGTGCTGGCTGATAAAATCACGAGCATTTTCGTGCCTTCTGTTTTGGTTCTTTCTATCTTAACTTTTGGAGGATGGTTTTGGCTGAGCTCAAGCTTAAACAGGGCTATTGCTGCAAGCGTTTCTGTTCTTGTCATTGCATGCCCCTGTGCCCTTGGCTTGGCAACTCCCACAGCTTTGATGGTTGGTTCTGGGATGGGAGCCAAGCTGGGAATTTTGATAAGAAAAGGAGAAGCAATGCAGACAATAAAGAAAGTGAGATTCATTGTCTTTGACAAAACAGGAACAATCACAAAAGGAAAGCCCGAAGTTACAAATATTTCTGCTGGTGTAAAGGAAAACTATCTTTTGGAAATTGCCGCAAGCTTAGAACATCTCTCTGAGCATCCGATTGCCAAGGCCATTGTTGAAAAAGCAAAGCTCAAAAAATACAGGGAAGTGAAAGGATTCAAGGTTTTAAGGGGAAGGGGCGTTGAAGGCATAATAGGAAAAAGCAATGTTGTCATTGGCAATAGATTTTTGATGAATGAGAAAAAGATTTTATTCAAGGATTTTGATGGAGAGATTGAGAGATTTGAATCTCAAGGAAAGACAGTCATGATTATTGCTGAGAAAGGAAAGGCAGTAGGGATAATAGCTGTTGCTGATGCTCTTAAAGAAGATTCTGTTATGGCAATAACAACATTGAACAAGCAGGAATATGAAACCATAATGATTACTGGAGACAATGAAAAAACAGCAAAAGCAATTGCGAAAGAGGCGGGCATTTCAGAAGTTATTGCAAATGTCCTTCCAGAAGACAAGGCAAAGAAAGTTGAAGAACTCCAAAAGAAAGGTTTTGTGGCTTTTGTCGGGGATGGAATAAATGACGCTCCTGCATTAAAGCAGAGTAATGTTGGGATTGCCATGGGAACAGGCACAGATATTGCGATAGAATCCGGAGACATAGTTCTTGCCCGCGGCTCGCTCCTTGGAGTAACACAGGCGATAAACCTTTCAAAAGCAACATTCAAAAAGATAAAACAAAATCTCTTCTGGGCTTTTGCGTACAATGTTGTGGCAATTCCTCTTGCCGTCGCTGGTTTGCTTCATCCGGTTGTTGCAGAAATAGCAATGGCTCTGAGTTCAATAACTGTTGTGACAAATGCAAACCTGTTAAGAAGGAAGAAGATTTAAAAATAATAAAATCTTAGGATATGAATATAAAAGATGGTTAAACAAAATCTTGGAAAAGTTGACCGAGTATTAAGATTTGCGCTGGCTTTTTGGTGGCTTGGTCCTTGGGCACCAACATTTTTTAGTACAGCATGGGCAAACCTTGTTATATTTATTATCGGCTGGATAGCTCTTATTGAAAGTTTCTTAGGCTGGTGCTTTCTTCACACTATTTTCAATATAAACAATAAAAATCAATGAGCAAATGAAAAAAAAGATAAAAAAATTTATTAGAATCACTTCTGGAACGCTCTTGATTCTTGCAGGGATAATGGGACTTTTTTTGCCAATTCTTCAAGGAATCGCAATGATAATTGTTGGAATCTCATTGGTTCGTCCTGTCTTAGGCAAAGAAATAATTAAAAAAATCAAGAAGTTTTATCATAGAATTAGGACAAATGAAACCTGACATGAAAAACGAAACATTAATCCTGGTAATTCTTGGAGCAGTTGTAATGGCCTTTTTATTCACAGGAGTTGGATTTGGAGGATATGGCGGAATGATGAGCATGATGTATGGTAGTTACGGCGGCGGAATGATGTTTTTTGGATGGATTTACGGGATTCTTATATTTGTTGCACTTATTCTTTTAGTAGTCTGGCTCTTCAAGCAGGTTCAGAAAAAGTAATCTCCTTTTATTTGTTTAGCCAACCATAACCTTTTTTTTCAAGTTCGTCAGTTATCTTGCCTGTAGCTTCAAGGACTACTTTTCCATCTAGAATAATACTTACTTTGTCTGGCTTAACATGCTCCAAAATCCTCTTGTAATGTGTTATTATCAATATCGCTTTATCATTATTCAAAAATTTATTGATTCCTTTAGCAACAAGTTTCAAAGAATCAATATCAAGACCGGAATCTGTCTCATCAAGAATTGCAATCTTTGGATTTAAAACGAGAAGCTGTAGAATTTCTGCCTTTTTCTTTTCGCCGCCAGAGAAGCCTTTGTTCAGGTAACGGGACAGGAATTCTTTCGGAATTCCCAGCTCGCCCGCCTTTTTTTCAAGAAGCTCGTTAAATTCCAGTATGGACAGCTTTTTTTTATTAATGGAATTATAAGCCTGCCTTAGAAATGTTGAAAGTTTCACACCTTCTATTTCGACAGGAGCCTGAAATGAGAGAAACAATCCTAGCTTGGCTCTTTTATCGGGGCCTAATTTTAAGACATCTTTTCCATCAATTAAGATTTTCCCCTTACTAATATTGTATCTGGGATCCCCCATCAATACATGCGCCAATGTCGTCTTTCCAGAACCATTTGGACCCATTAAGGCATGCACTTTTCCTTTTTCAACATTCAAATTTATTCCTTTAAGTATTTCTTTTCCTTTAAGCTCAGCATACAAGTCTTTTATTTCAAGCATTTTAGAGCCCCCATCTTCTTAAAAGGTCATCAATAAATTTCCTTTCTAGAGGAGATATTTTTTGTTTAAAAGAAACTCTGATTTTTAATTTTCCATCTATAAATTCATATTCATGATCATGAAATCTTAAGCATTTTATACCTCCAACTTTATTTTTAAAGGCTATAAGGTGAACGCGCCCATTATGGCTCTGAAAAAACCTAATATAATTTTTATATGATGATCCTAAATACAAGACTTTTCCAACTTCCTCTCCTTCTGAAATAGCCTTATACATTTCTCCAACAGCGAATCCTTTACTCTCTCCCATTTTATCCCAAAGCTCCTTTAACAGCTTCAAAGGCAAGAAGAGCGCACTTGATTCTTGCAGGATTTAATTTCATCTTTAAAAGATCAAGAACCTGTTCTGGTTTCATCTTTTTGACATCAGAAATTTTTGCTCCTTTAATTTTATCAGTTAACATAGAAGAAGCAACCATTGATATGACACAGCCGCTTCCAGAAAATTTTATATCCTTTATCTTATCATCTTTAATGAGTATTTGGACATTGATTTCGTCCCCACAAACAGAATTATATGCTGTTTTTTCGTGTGTTGGTGAAGACAACACTCCAAAGTTGCTCGGGCTTTTGTAAAGCTCTAGGATGTGCTCTTTGTACATATCATCTGTTAATGAACTGTGCTTTTCTTTCTCCATTTTTTATTTTATAAGATTTTTAACAAATCTTCTATGGAATTTATTTTGTAATTTGGCTCTCCTGTTTTTGAGTCTGGAGTAATATGGGCATATTTCCCCCTTTGGATCCAGGCAGTTTTACAGCCAAGAGAATTACCAATTTGAATCCCCCTATCCATCCTATCATCCACCACTAATGTATTCCCTGGTTTTACATTAAGCAGACTCATGCAGCTTACAAACTGATCATTAGTTTTGTCACCCCCAACAGCAGTAAAGGCAAAATAATCATTTATTTCAGCTATTTGTCTGACTCTTGTTGGAATATCATCTGAAACTGCTTTCGATATTACTGCTAATTTATATTTTTTGTGTAATTTTCTTAGCACCCTCTCTGAATAAGCAAATAGACCCTTGCCTCCAAATTTGTATAAAGTTCCAACCCAATCAAAAATAATTGCTTCAATCATTTTTCTCCGTCAAACCTCTTTTGAATTTCCTTTAATGAATCAACCAGAGTATCAATATCTTCAAAAGTGTTATAAAAAGAAAAACTCACCCTGCAGACTCCACCCTTAACTCCGAGCGCAGACATCAAGGGCATTGCACACATGTGGCCTGCACGAATTGCTATTTTCTTTTCATCTAACAAGGAGGCAATATCGTGCGGGTGAATTCCCGGAAGAGTGAAGGAAACAAGAGAGACACTTTTATCTTCTCCAGGGTTGTATAATTCTATATTAGGAATTTCTTTTAATCTTTTTAATGCATATCTTAGCAGCTGATTTTCCCAGCTTCTTATATTTTCAATTCCTATCTTCTTTATGTAATCTATTGCTGCAGCAAGGCCGACAGCTTCTGCAATGTTCTGAGTTCCCGCCTCGAATTTTTCAGGGACTTTTGCCCAGGTTGCAGATTCGAGAGAAACTTTTTCAATCATCCCTCCTCCAAAGTTGAAAGGTGGCATTTTTTCCAGGAGTTCTTTTCTTCCATAAAGAATACCTATTCCGTTAGGTCCCAGCATCTTATGGGAAGAAAAAGCAAGGAAATCGCAGCCAATTTCCTTAACATCAACAGGCAAATGCTGAATTGCCTGAGCAGCATCTATGACTGTTATTATTCCCCTCTGCCTTGCAATTTTAACAATTTCTTTGATTGGATTAATGGTTCCCAGAACATTGGATACAAAAGTTATTGCAAGTATTGCTGTATTATCAGTTAATTTGCTCTTTAAATCATCCATGTCAATTGTAAAATCAGGCTTTATCTTAATAACTTTCAATTTGAATCCGTATTTTGCAATCTGCTGCCACGGGACAAAATTAGAATGGTGCTCCATTTCTGTCACCACAATTTCCTTTCCTTTTTCAATAATCTGTGACAGGGTGTAAGCAAGAAGATTGAGAGATTCTGTGGTATTTTTTGTAAATATAACTTCATCCGGATTAACTCCAATAAAACCAGCAGCCATTTTTCTTGCCTGCTCGTATTTTTCCGTTGCTCTTGCCGCGAGAGAATAGACTCCGCGGCCGACATTTGCATTATCTCTTTCTGCAAACCTTGTGATTGCATCCATCACTTGCTTTGGCTTCTGGCTTGTAGCAGCATTGTCCAGATAAACAAGCCCGAGATTGTGCCTGAAAATAGGAAAATCTGCCTTCAATGCTTTCACAGTTTTGTTATTTAGTTCCATTTTTGTTTTTTATACAACAGAGTTTTCAATCTCCATTTCAATGAGCCTGTTTAATTCTACGGCATATTCTAGAGGAAGCTCTTTTATCAATGGTTCAATAAAACCAGAGACTATCATTTTTGTCGCTTCCTGTTCTGAGAGGCCACGGGACATTAGGTAGAATAGTTGCTCGTCTCCTATTTTTCCGACAGCAGCCTCATGCGAAACATCAACTTCGTGCTCGTCAACTTCCATGCTTGGAAATGTAGTTGCCCTGCTTTTATTGTCCAGCATTAAGCCATCACAACGAACGCTTGATTTGCAGTTTTTGCATCCTTTTTTAACTTTGACAAGTCCCCTATATGCTGTTATTCCTCCATTCATGCAGATGCTCTTGCTTATTATGTGCGAACTCGTGTTTGGAGCGAGATGGTAAGCCTTACATCCGGTATCTTGGTGTTGGCCTGAATTTGCATATGCAATTCCTATGTAATCTGTTTTTGCTCCAGGTTCTGCAAGAACAGAAGAAGGATAAAGCATTGTTACCTTGCTTCCAGTATTTCCATTCACCCATTCCATTATTCCGTTTTCATAGACAACTCCACGTTTAGTGTTGAGATTGTAAACATTTTTGCTCCAATTTTCAATGCTGCTGTATCTCACGCGGGCGTTTTTTAAGACATGAATTTCAACACAGCCCGCGTGCAAAGAATTCTCAGAGTAAAGAGGTGCAGAACATCCCTCTATGTAATGAACTTCAGAACCCTCGTCGGCAATTATCAAAGTGTGCTCGAACTGGCCTCCTTTTCTTGCATTCATCCTAAAATAAGCCTGAAGAGGCAGGTCAACTTTAACTCCCTTAGGCACGTAGATAAAAGTTCCTCCTGACCAGAAAGCTCCGTGAAGAGCTGTGAATTTGTGAAGATTTGCAGGAATGCAGGTCGTCATGAAATATTTTTTGAAAAGCTCCGAATGTTTCTGCAATCCAAGGTCGCAATCCAAGAAAATAACTCCTTTATCTTCCCATTGCTTTTTTAATTTATGATATATTACCTCAGATTCGTATTGGGCTCCAACTCCTGCTAAAGCCTCTCGTTCTGCTTTTGGAATACCGAGTTTTTCATATGTTTTCTTAATTTCTTTGGGGACAGCATCCCAACTTTTAGCATTTTTAATAGAATCTGGTTTAATGTATAAGTGGATGTCATTTAAATTCAAACCACCCAAATCAGGACCAAAATTAGGCATGGGCAGTTCATGAAAAAGTTTTAGTGCTTCAAGCCTTTTTTGTAACATCCATCCAGGCTCTTTCTTGTCTCTGGAAATCTCTCTAACTAGGGCTTCGGAAATTCCAGCTTCTGCTTTGAAGACAAGTTTTTCAGGATCGCTGTGATCGTAAATTTCTCTTGTTATTTTCAGTTCTTGCTTTTTCATTTTTTAGTTTTTAATGTTAAAAGATAAACATTCGCTTTTATAACATAATTTATCTGCCCTTATTATTCTTATTTAAAATCTTGTTATTATCGCTATTTTTTGTGCTTACAATTTTATTCACATCTTTTATCATAAGCCTGACTTCATCATCGGAAATTCCGTGCATCATGGCCCCATCTCCCAGTGTATCAAGGTCTGAAAAATGGCAGTTTACGCAGTGAAGACCATAGGACATCAAGATTTCTATTGTTTCTGGATGTTTGCTTATCAGATGATTTATCAGTGTCTGGCCTGTTATTTCCATAGGGTTTCTTGATAGGTGTTATTTTTAATTGTTTCTTTCCAAGATTCAGAAGTCTGCAGATTTCTACTTTGCTTTAAGGTAGTTTTCGTTGACTTTTTCCCAGTTAATGACATTAAAGAAAGCATCGACATATTCCTGTCTTCTGTTTTGATACTTCAGGTAATATGCATGCTCCCAAACATCTATTCCAAGTATGGGAATCATGCCTTGGCTTATCGGACTATCTTGGTTTGGGGTTTTCATTATTTCAAGTTCGCCGCCTTTTCCAGGATTTACGACAAGCCATGCCCAACCAGAACCAAAAAGAGTTGTGGCTGCCTCTTTGAATTGCTCTTTGAATGTGTCAATGCCCTTGAATTTCTTGTTTATTGCTTTCAGAATCTCTCCTTTAGGTTCAAGGCCTTTCTTTAATATCTGCCAGAAGAAACTATGATTCAAATGGCCTCCTCCATGGTTTCTGACAGCTGTTTTTATGTCTTCAGGGACTGCGGAAAGGTTTTTGATAAGGTCTTCTGCCGAGTTTTTCTGCAGCTTTGGATATTTCTCAAGAGCCTTGTTTAACTTATCCACATAAGCCTGATGATGCTTGTTATGATGTATCTCCATTGTTTTCTCATCTATGAACGGTTCTAATGCATCGTAAGCATAGGGAAGTTTTGGCAGATTGAACATAAAAACCCATAGAAAATGTTTTTTATAAAACTATCTGAATAC
>JBBTAK010000017.1:27720-33402 GCA_038044245.1 Nanobdellota archaeon | reverse complement strand
TGTTTGCAACCAATGCCGCAGTGAATATGACAGGAATAACAGAAGCATAGAAAAAGGCAAGAGGCCATTTCACCGCATATCCCCTTATTCTCCCGAAAGAAAGAGGAATCTCAACTTTTAATGATTGTGCCCACACAACCGCAAGAAAAATTGCGACTGTTGCAATTATTGCCACAGCTGCAGACAAAAGTTCTACAGGATAACGGTTTATCACAGATTGTATGAGGACAAGGATTTTTCCAGAACAAGGAATTGTTTTGAAACCGAGAAGGCAATTTCTTCCCTGCTGATCTATGAATTGGAATGCGCTCGTTATTAATCTCCAAGAAACTCCAGCTGCTATAAATAAACTGACTCCGGAGCCAAAACCCCATTTTTGTGTCAGCTCATCCATATAAAATATTGCAATCCCCCCAAGTACCAGCTGAAAAACAAGCAAATATTCCAACCCCTGAACAGCCTGAAGTCCTTGCATATAAACAAAGACTATTGCCTCAAAAATTATGAAAAATAAAACAAGAAGTTTCTGTATTCCTTGAAAAAATCTTTTTCCTTCGTCTGTCGTTGTGTCTATCTTTATTATTTCTGCGCCTTTCAGAAGCTGAAGGATTATTGAAGCTGTTACGATCGGGCCTATACCCAGAGAGATAATGCTTCCGAAATCAGTTCCCAGAATTATTGCCAGGTATTCAAACCTTGAAAGTGCATTTTCGGAAAGGCCGAAGAGAGGTATATTTGCAAGAATAAAGAATGCCCCCAGAACTATGAGGGTCCATTTCAATTTTACGTTGAACCCAACTTTTTTTTCTTCCGGTTTTCTTATTTCAGGTATGAAACCGAAGATGGTCCTGAAGTCTGCCATTAATTATTCACCCCTCTCTTTTTTAGCATTAACATATTATTTGTCCCGGATTTAATCTTCACTATCTTTTTCTTCACCAATGCCTTCTGCAACAATGATTTCTCCGCCAGATTTTTTGACTTTTTCTGCTGCAGACTTGGAAGATTTCTTTGCTTTTATAATTAACTTATTTTTTAATACATACTCTTTGGAAGAATCAAGAATCTTGTAATCTTTAAGGTCTATTTCAATTCCCTTCCCTGTTTTTTTTGCAATTCCATCTTTTATCAGGCTGTCTATTTTAAGCTCTATATCTTCCAGATTCATTCTCAGCCTTTTGTCTTTTTCTGTTCTTTTGCTTGTAATTCCTCTTTTTCCGAAATAATAATGTCCATAAAGCTTGGTCACCAGTGTTTTTTTCTGGTCAGCTCTTTTCCCTGTTCCGGCCATTCCCTTTCCTCCACGGTGTCCTGATTTCTTGTGCTTTTTTCTTGCTCCCCATCCATGAGTGCCCTGGCCTCGGCCCCTCATCTTTGAGGATTTTCTTCCTTTCTTTGTCTTTTTTAATGGCATTTTTTTAACCTCATAACATCCTTTCAATCAATTTATTTATATGCTCTTTGTGGTCTCCCAAAACTCCTTTTGGAAAATGAACTTTTGTATCTGCTCCGCCTCGGGGAGGATGCAGCCTGAAAAACGGCTTTAAGCCGACTGATTCGTAGGTTTTTCCTTTCTCAAGGTCTTCAACAGCCTTTTTTATGTCAATTTTCTTTTTCTTCCCGTCAGCATTTGGTATAATCTTTCCTCTTTTTTCTATCAGCTTTTCGAAAACATCTTTACTGATGTTCCCATAAGCGATGAAATTTCTGAGTTTCTTTATCATCATCATCTGTTCCCTGTTTGGATTTACAAGCACAACGCATGAATATTTTTTTCCAAGCCTCATTCTGTCCAGCGTTTCTTTTACTCTCCTGTCAAGGCCGACTCTTCCTCTTATTCTTATTATGCATATCATTTTGTTTTTTGTATTATTTTGTGTTTAGTCTAATATCTAGATTTGTCTTTTTTAAAGCATCAAAACATGCCTTTATCAGGTTGAATGTTGTCCTTTGCCTTCCAAAAGTCTTGCTGTAAATATCTTTAATTCCGGCAAGGACAAGAACTTTTTTGAGTTCTCTGGCAACAACTAATCCTGTTCCCTGCGGTGCAGGTATGAGAATAACTCTCACGCTGCCTGACTTCCCCATGACCTTGAAAGGAACAGTGTGCTTTTCATTGCACCCGCAGTCAAAACTAGAACAGGACCTTTTTATTTTTATTATGCTGAGCTTGGCTTTTCTTATTGCCTTATCTCTTGCGGGAAGTGTCTCCTTTGCCTCCCCTCCCCCTATGCCAACATGTCCGTCTCCATCCCCAACAATAGCCATTGTGGAAAAAGTAGGGATGTTTCCCTCCTGGGTTTTTTTCTGTGTCTGTCTCCAGGCACGCCTCTTGCCTCCCCCGAATTTTCCTTTTGCCTGCCCTATTAAAGCAAGATCTGATCTCAGATTCAGGAGCTTGTCAACTATCTGCTCTTCGAGAATTTTCTTTTTTGAATCCAGGATTTCATCTATATTTTTTATCTTATCATTTTTTACATCTTTTCCAAGCTTGGTCTTGGGCTCCCATCCAGAGAGGATTTCTTCCCTGCTTTTTTCTCTGAACATTCCCCTCTCAACTTTTATTGGAATTTTTTCTGCCTTCCCCTCGACAACAGCTTCTATCACTTTTAGGGAATCAATAGAATCTTCTTCCTTCTTCGCTTCTTCGGCCTCTATCATTTTTTCAGTGACTTCCTCTGCTTTTTCCGCGATTTTTCCAGCATGTTCTTCATCCAGTGTTCCGTGTGCTTTGGCTGTTTTTTTCACATCCTCAAACTCCTGTTTTTTCTTTGATTTTTCCTTCATTTTTTTATTTTCCCTCTATCTTTGATTTAATTTTTGCAAATGTGACAGAGAAATCTCTTTTTAGGTTCTTCCCCGTGATTCTTTCTTCCTTTGGAAAAGCTTCTTCGCTGCATTTTATCTTTACTCTTGCATCGACGAGGCCTTTGATGAAAGAGAAAGCCCTGTTTTTGTTTATGCTTCTTGTCATGCCTAGGTCTATGATTGGATTTTCAAGCTTTTTTTCTGTTATACTCTTTCCAAAAAGGAAACCGGTAAGATAAGCTGCCGGTATTGATTTAAGGCTTCCTATCATATCTTCCGGCCAGCCGTACTTCAATAGCGTCTTTGAAATAATTCCAGTAACTATCCTGTCTTTCGCCTCGTCGCTTGTAACATACTGCGCAATTATGTACCTGTTACTTTTCCTGAAGATAACTCTTGGAACTCCAGCCTTAAGAAGCTTCAATCTCACATTATAATCTGTCCTGCTCTCCTTTTTCCTTCTCTTTAAATTCTTCATTTTAATTTCCCTGCCCCCTTATATGCTCTTTAATACCGGAAATGCTTTTGAAATCTCTGTTCCTTATTTTTTTCCTTATTTCCGCAAGATTCTCTTTTGAAATATTTCCAAGAGATAGCAAACTTTTCATGTATCTCCTGAGTTTTCTTGTAAGAATTATGTATTCCCTCTTCTTTTCCCTGGCTTTTTGATGTACATTTCCCACGCTCCTGCTTTTCTCTCTCTCAACGCTTCTTCTTCCTTTTTTTTCTTTTATGATTATGGCCCCGCTCTTCACAAGGTCCCTTATGTCCTGCTTTGTAATAGCATCTTTTATTTCTTCCAGTCTCGATTTCAAAAAAACTATTCTGCTTTCCCCTATATCAAGGGTTCTCATTGCCAGTTTTTTCTTTTTTCCAAGATTCATTTTATTTTTTTCAGATACTTCTCAGCATTTATATTCTGAAAATCAATTTTCTTCTCCATAGCCTTTTTTAAAACTTCTGTTTTTTTCTTCCTGCCAATCTTTCCAAGGAGCATGAGGTCGTTTTTTCCTGCATTTTCAAGGTCCTGCAGGTTGTGCACAACAACTGTCTTTCTTCCTGTCTTTTTTCTTCCATATCCTATACTTACCAAAGGAGGCCTTCCCTTTCTGCTCTCCCTCATTTTATTATCCCTTCCTTTAGGTTTTCTCCAGACCTGCTTTTTTCTTCTTCTGCTTCCAAGCCTGATGTGTGAGCCGATATCTCTCCTTAAGAATTTCATCATATATCCCTTCCTGGTTTTTTTGTCATGAAAATACCATCCTGAAAGACTCTCCTGTCCCTTAACCTTATCCTTGTCACATTTTCGAGATTTGCAGCAGCCTGGCCCGCAAGCTCCCTATCTGTTGATTTTACTTTTATTACGTTTCCGTTTATCTCTATTTCAACACCCAGAGGAATGCTGATTTTTCTTGGTATCTTTTCCCCCAGAAAATTTTTCACCGAAACTTCTCTCCCCTTAACTTCTATAGTCATAGGAAAATGATTGAAAACAGCCTTTAATTCATATTCAAATTTTTCCCGGACACCATTTATCATGTTTTTTATGTGGGCTGCTATCGTATTCATCAGTTTTTTTTCATTTTTTGTTGCTTTTTTTCTTCCTATGGAAATCTCATTCCCTGATTTTTTTAGTTCAAGGGAACCTATTCTGAAATTCCTTGTATTTTCTCCTTCAGGGCCGGTTATCTTGACGATAGTGCCTTCTATTTCTGCCGAGATACCAGCGGGAATTTCTATTTTCTTATAAAGCTCTTTTCTCATTTTAATAAAAGTATGCGATGAGGGATCCCCCTATTCCCTGTTCCATGGCTTCTTCATGTGTCATAAGCCCCCTGTTCGTCGAGACGATTATTGTTCCGATGTCTCTGGCAGGAAGAAATCTCCTTCTGTATTTTTCAATCTGGTCTTTTCTTACAGTAAGCCTTGGCTTGATAGCCATGCACTCAAATATCTTTCCCACATCAACCTCTGCGGTTTTCTTTTTTGAATCTATCTTGTATTTCTTTATTGCTTCTTTCTGCTTCATTATTTTTAGCACTTCTATCAATAAGTTTGAGATTCTTTTTATCTCAAGCGTTTCTTTTCTTGCCTTAACGGCATTTCTTATCATATTAAGGGCATCAGCAACGACATCTTGTGACATTTTGTTTTTTTGTGTTTTTCCTCCTAACTGTATTTTTTAAAGCCGATTTCAGTGGCAACTTCCCTGAAACACTGCCGGCACAGGTTTAATCCATATGATTTTATATGCGCTCCAAAACGGCCGCATCTTTCACATTTCTTCGCCGCAATTCCCATTTTCCTTTCTTTTGGCTTGTTATGCTTCAGGAATTTCTGCATTTTTTCTGGTTTGTTTTCCAGCTGCTTCAATATTTTTTTCCAGTCGCTTGCGGTCATTTTCAGATGAACTTAGTTTTAAAATTTTCCTCCATGAATTTTATTATTTCTTCCCTGCTGACTCCATTCCTCTTCGGAATTCTTCCCCACTTTATCTTTTTTAACTTTACTCTCTTTCCTGCCCTTTTGAATGTTACAGTCGCATCAAAACCTCTGATTCCTATGTCTCTATGGTATTCTGTACCAGGAATTTCTATGTATTCTGCTATCCCGAATGAAAAGCTGTTTTCGCTTATCTGCCTTCTTCTCAGAGTATTGTCTTTACTTGCAAGAAGTTTTTTTAGCATGTCCTCCCTATTTTTTCTCAGGGTAACCACTGCCCCGACTTCAAGTTTTGGTCTCACTCCAAGTGCAGGTATCCTTTTTCTTGACATCATTTTTGCAGGTTTTCTTCCAGTGAGCATTTTCAGGAGCCTGAACCCTTTCTCAAGATTCTCTCCGGTTCCTCCTACGCTCAGGACAACTTTTTCTATC
>JBBTAK010000017.1:9202-27710 GCA_038044245.1 Nanobdellota archaeon | reverse complement strand
CTATCATTATCTGCCTCATATCTTTCATGTTTTTCATTTTATTCTATAACCATTATTTGCTTTAACAAAACATTTATTTTTTCTTTTCCATGAGTTTCTAATTCTACAATTTTCTTTTGGGAGTCAATCTTTTTTATTTCACCTCTCTTTCCGGAGTGTTTTCCTGCAAATACCATTGCTCTGGATGACTCCTTCAAGGGAAGGCATTTTTCTATTTTCTTCTTTTTGAAATCAATAAGAACAGAATCATTGGTATTGCATTTTATATCTGAAAGGAAGTTGTTGCCATCCTGGAGATTTATCTGGACTTTTTTCCCTCTCAGCACTTTTTTGTTGACGACCTTCACAGGCTTTTTATTTGCATCTTCTGCGCTTATTTCTGACAATATGAATTTTCCCCCTTCGGAAAGGTCGAGTCTGTAGTTCTTTTGAAGCGGAAGAAGGGATATTGTATCGAAAAGAAGAACAGGATTCTTTTCATCTTTAGGAACCCTGCTGTTTACTAATATGTGCTTCATGAAAATAGCTCCCCTGGCTTCTTTTCTGTTTCTTACTATTTTTAACATGTCTCTTAAGATGATGATCAAAGGAACTCCGGATTCAAGATTCATATCAGGCCTTACCACATATTTCGTGCCTTTTCTGTAAACAGGCCATCGTTTTGGAACTTCCTGCCTTTTAAGGTGCATTTTTGTTTTCTCCTTCTGCCGTTTTGTTTTTTCTTGTCAATTTCTCATTCCTTTTTTTGTCATCGAGATTTAATTCTTTTATCTGCAGAAATGACGGGTTGAATTTAACATTTACTTTTGAGCCATCATGCTTCTTTATCTGCATGCCCTCTATCTCAACTTTCATTTTTTTTGCATCAACTACCGATACTTTTCCTGTTTTTTTTCTGAATTTTCCAGACATAATCAAGACAGTATCTCCCTTTCTTAGGGAGAAACTTCTCTTTCCGTATTTTTTCCTCAGCTCTTTGGAAAGATTCGCATTCATCAGCCTTCCTCTCAGATGCGCAGGAGCATTTGCTAGATATTTCCTCTGCTTTCCAGGTCTTCTGCTGGATTTCCAGTGTGTTGAAAATCTATTTTTCATTTTATTTTTTAGTGAACTACGGATGCTATTTTTGCCACAGACGGCCATCGCTCCATTACCTCCCTTGCGACAGGCCCTTTAATCTGGGTTCCTTGGGGAGTTCCTTTATCGTCTTTGATAAGAGCTACAGCATTATCTTCAAAGGCAATTCTTTCTCCCGTCAGTCTCCTGTAAGATTTTCTCTGTCTTATCACCACAGCATCAAATACTTTCCCCCTCATGTCCGGGAGGCCTTTTCTGACGCTGACTTTTACCATGTCTGCAACGCGGGCGTTTCCCTGCTTGCCCTTTTTTCCCTTTCCTCTTTTTACAGAAACAAGTCTTACGAGCTTTGCGCCGCTGTTGTCTGCGGCTACAAGAATTGCCCCTAGATTAAGTCCGGGGGTTATTTTTGCTGAAACAGCTTTCATTTTACATACCTCTTATGGCGGATGAATGGAAATTTATTATTTACTTTCATTTTTCTTTCTCCATTTTTTCTTCTTCCATTTTTATTTTTTCTTGAGATGGCCCGCCAAAAAAGCTTTCCCTGCCTTTTATTTTCTTGATTACGACAAAATGGATTATCTTGCTCAATGGCCTGCATTCCTGGATACTTATAAGGTCACCAATATCTATGTCTTTTTCCATGCATGAAGGAAGTCTCGCATGAATTTTTGTTTTTGATCTGGAATAACGTTCATACTTTTTTACATAAACCATTCTCTCGAATTCTATGGCAACCCTGTTCGAAAATTTTTTTATCACTTTTCCTTCAAAAATCCTGCCTCTTGCCTTCAGATTCCCGTGGAAAGGGCAGTCCCTGTCATCTGTCCTTGCTATGGCTGATTCTGCCTTCCTTTCTTTTCCTGGCTTTTTTCCTGTTTTTTCTTTTCTTTTCATTTTTGTTAGTCTTCTATGAGCTCCCCATCGAAACCTATTTTTACCAGGAGCTCCTTTATTTTTTTTCTGTGATCGCCCTGGAGTTCTATAGTGTTTTCCTTATATGTTCCTCCGCACGCAAGTCCGTTTTTGAGAGCCTTCGCTGTTTTTTTCACATCTATCCCGCTTTCAAATCCTGTTACGAGAGTTACCAATTTTCCATATCTCTTTTTTTCAGTTGTTATCCTTATCCTTTGGGAGCCTTTGGCTATCTGCTCGCACACGCATGCCTGCTTAGGCAAGCCGCATTTTGGACATATTTCCATTATTCAAAATCTCCAGATTTTCGTGAAATCTTCTTTCGAAACATTTTATTTTTCATTTTATTTGTTGATTTTTTCTATCGTCAGCATTCTAGCGATAGTTTTTTTAATTTCTTTGACTTTTGAATTTCCTGTTTTTGAAGCGCTGACTCTTGCCTTTACGAGCTCGGTTCTCAGCTCTTCTAATTTTTTCTTTCTCTCTTCCTTGTCCATTTTCCTTATGTCTTTAGCCTTTATTTTAGCCATTTTTACTTTTTGTTCTTCCTGGTTTTAGCCTTTGCCTGATTTTCCGGTTTTTGTTCGGCATTTTCTCTTATTTTCTTCAAAAATTCCTCGTTTATCACAATATTGTCTGTAAGTATTACTTCCGGAGAAAGAATGCTTACTTTGACTCCGACTGTTCCCGGCCTTGTTTGGGCAACTGCCTTTGCTCTGTCAACGACTTTTGCGCTGTCCCCTGTCTTTTTCAGATATCCCTGCGCAAACCTCCATGTCTTTGCTCTTGCACCCGGAAGTCTCCCGCTAAGCCTTATCTCTGCTCCGAGAGCACCAGCCCCCATTATTTTCTGCAAGCTTCTGTAGGCTATTACTTTGAATTTTAAAGGTCCAAATCTTTCAAGACTCAATGCTATGTCATCCGCCATAAATTGAGAATCGAATTCGGGCCTTTTTATTTCATCTATTTCTATGTTGGGATTTTCAAGGCCAAACTTGTTCTTCAATATTTTTGTTAACTCTTTGATTTTTTCCCCGCCTTTTCCTATTATCATTCCCGGCCTGTTTGTTGTGATTATTATCTTTTCCCCGACAGGGGTGTACTCTATCCTTACTTTGCTCATCTTTCCCTTTCCCAGAGAAGCTCTAACATATTCTTTGATGGCAAATTCTTCTTTCTTGAACTTTACAACATTTTTTTCTTCCATTAGTTATTTTCCTCCTGAAAATGACTTCGCCATTTTATGGCGTCGTATGCAAAATCCTCCTGATTTTGTATCTTGAAAAATTTATTTTTCATTTTTTATTTCTTATTTTTCTCTGTTTTCCCTGCCGATACGGGAATATTTTTTACTTTAGCATCTTCAGCAACTATTTTGATATGGGTTCTTTTTCTCCTGATTCCGCGTCTTCCGAATGGTCTTGATCCGATGTTTGCAACAGCTTCCACTATTATTGGATTTTTTAGGCCATTATAAGTGGAATTTGAAGATAGGCTCTTCAGAAGGACTATAAATTCTCTGGCAGCCTTTTCAGGAAATCTGCCGGACATGATCCTGCCTTTTCTGTGAGGGATTTCTCCTTTCATCGGCACAGCCTTTCTTATCATAGAAACCATTTCCAGTTCTTCTATCGCTTTCTGAATCTTCTTTCTCTTTATGAATCTGCAGATAGCAATAGAGTGCTTTGTTGAAACAGGAATATCAGATCCATTTACAACCGCCCTTGTTTTTCTTGGCTTTTCTTTTGCCTTCTCTTTTTTTTCAGAGATTGGACTTTCTTTCTTTTCCTGTTCTGTTTCTTTAATAATATTCTTTTCTGCGCTTTCCACGCTGTCGTCCTCTCCCTTTTTTTCCTGCTTGAATGCTCCAGGCTCCGCGACTTTTTGCATTCTTTCCTGGTGTTTCATCATCTTTTCTGTTCTCTGTTCTGGATTGTAATTTTTTTCTGTCATTTGAATTTTCTATTTTTTTTAATTCGAACGAATGAAAATTTATTTGATTTCATTTTTTTCTTTATTTCTTGGCTTTGAACTTGCTTCCTTTAGTTGCACCTATTCCCGCTTTGCTGTGTTTGACCTTTCCCCTGGTAATTGCAAATTCTCCCAGTCTGTGTCCAAGCATTTCCCCTGTTACGATTGTAGGAACAAAGCTTTTTCCATCGTGTATGTTGATTTTCATTCCAACCATTTCTGGAACAATTATGAGGCTTCTTTCATGTGTTCTTACAGGCTTGTTTTTGTTTACCTTGACTTTTGCCCTGCTGACAAAATCCTCTATCTCCTGAAACCTCCTTAAAGCTGTTCTTCTCGCGCTGGACTTCAGGTACTTTGCAAATTCTCTGACGTCCAATTTTTTCAGTTCTTCGAGAGTTTTTCCTCTGTATGTAAATTCTTTTTTCTTTATTTCAGCCATGTCTCTGTCTTCTGTATTTTTCATTTTTATTTCACATGTCCTGTTCTTCTCGCGCTTAAAAGCCCCACTCTTCTTCCTGGAGGAGCATTTCTCTTTGGAACTTTGCTTTTTGGATTTTTACCCCTTCCAGAACCGAAAGGATGGTCTACAACATTCATCTTTACTGCAGATGTTCTTGGCCATAGCTTTCCCTTGGCTTTTTTCATATGGTATCTTTTTCCTGCTTTGAGTATTGGCTTTTCCAATCGGCCAGAGCCAGCAATTACTCCGATGGTTGCCCTGCACATAGGATTGAATTCTTTTTCTTTTTTCGAGGGCATCAGGATGAAAACTCCTGTTTCAGAATTCCTGTTGATCATTCCCGAGCTTCCACCACTTCTTATGAAGATTCCCCCGTCTCCGGGTCTTGCTTCTATGTTATAGACAGAATTCTTTATAGGAATGTCTTTCAATGCCATTATATTCCCTGGTTTTGCCTCTCCCATTCCGAAGCTTATGTTCTGCCCCTCAACCATCCCCTTAAATGCAGGCATGTAAAAAACATCCTCGCCTTTTTCAGATTGGTATCTTACTTTTGCAAGTGGTGCAGTATGTGCCGGAGAATTCAGCATTTTTATCACAGTTCCCTGTCCGGAAAGATTTACAGGGTATCTTGGCCTTATCCTGAAAGCACTTCTTCTGACTCTGTAGGTCCCGCTTCCATGCCCCCTTGCCTGAGATATTATTCTTTTACCCATTTTGTTCTATGTTTATATCATTCCTATTTTCGTTGCAACATCTATTGCAGGAAATTCTTTTTTTAGTTTTACGTAAAAATATTTTTGGTTTCCTTTTATCAGGCCCCTGACTTTTTCCACCTTGACATTAAACAGGAATTCTACCTCTTTTTTTATCTCTGCCTTTCCGGTGTTTTTATCTGTCTTAAAAGTAAGAGTGTTCTGAGATTCTATGAGCATGACGGCTTTTTCAGTTATCAAGGGCCTTAATTGCATCATTTTCCTTTCGCCTCGGAACCGGAGAATTTTTGCTGAAGTTCTTTGACGGAATTTTCCGTATAAACAACCAGCCTGCCAGACCCTCCCTCTGCAAGATCTGAAACTCCAAGATTTTCCGTATTTTTTGCAGGGAAGATTTTTGCCTTCATTTCTTCATCTTTTCCAGTGACTATCAAAATGCCGGCGTTTGATTTGTATTTTCTTCCTCTTGATTTTCCTTTTCCGCTTCTTATTTCCTTTTTCTTCAAGGCAACGCTGAAGATTTTTTCTCCAAGTATTTTTTTCATGCTCTCTAATAGGTTTTTGGTTTTAAGAGAAATGATTTTGGATTCAACAATTATCGGAAACTCTTTTTCTTTAAGCTCTTTTTCTTCTATCTTTCCGTATTTAAGGAAGATTTGTTTTTTGTCAGCTGTTGCGCTTAGCGCAGACATGAGGGCTTTCTTTACTTCTTTTTTGTTAATTTTCAATGTGTTTTGCATTGAAACGACCTTTGGCGGATGAGCGCGCCTTCCCCCTCTCGTGGACGAGACTTCTGCACCAATCCAGTTAAATTGGCTTCCTCTTCTGGAAATTATTTTCCTTGGGATTCTTGAAATTCCTCTTCCATAACCGCTTCTCCAGACATGCCTTCTGTGAACAATCTTTCCGGAGGCTGCGTGCTGTTTTCCGGCAACCAGGCTTGGAGAATAAGGCTGAATGGTTTTTTTTGCCTCCAAAACCCTGGAAATGATATCCACTCTTACAGGCTCAGAAAAAAACTCAGGGAGTTCTATTTCCTTGATTTTTTTCCCTTCAATATCGAGTATTCCGGATTTTATTTGTTTCATTTTTGTTTTTTGATTTTTACCTCAATTCTATCAGATCATAGATTTTTTTTGCCTGTTTTTTAGTTTCCCTCAAAGGGAAAGTCACTACAAGCTGCCTTTTTGGAGATCCTTGGACAGAGCCAGCTACTATGAGATGATCTGTTTGTACATTTCCGTAATTTTCCATATTCTTCAATTTTCCCTCTATTTTTTCCTTTCCATGTGTGCTTCCAAGGTCGATTATAGTACTGTTGTACACTATTCTTGTGAACATTCCTAGTTGCCCTGCCATAGGTACCCTGAAAGTGACTCTTGCCGGATGCCATGGTCCTAGAGACCCAGGGCGCCTTCTTCCTTTTTCAGACTTATGCTGCTTCAGGGTTATTCCAAATCTTTTTACAGGTCCTGAGAATCCCCGGCCTTTTGTCAGTCCATGAATGTCTACAAGGTGCTTTTTCTCAAAAATATCCGAAATCTTTATCTCTTTGCCGAGGTTTTCTTTGACAAAACTTAATTTTTCTTCCGCGGTTCCCGACAGGCCAATTTCGCTGATGTCGGGAGTCTTCTTCAGTCCTGCTTTTTTGACCTGCGAATAGCATATTATTCTTATGTCATCATAATCCTTTATTTTTTCAATTTCAGAAATGCCCGATATTTTTTTCTTCGGAATTTTTATCTTTCCTATAAGCTCTTTTTCAGGATTTTCTGCAAAGATTTCTGTCTTCACAATGCCGTTCTTGTAAAATCTTACAGACAGGATTTTCATTGGTGGGCATTCAAGGACAGTCGCAGAAACGATGATGTGCTTTCCTTTAGTCATGGAATTTGGGGTGTCGTCCTTGACATAAGCAGAGACCATCCCTGCCTTGTAGCATATAAAGCCCTTCAACCCCTTTTTTGAACTTGTTATAGAACTCCAGTTAACTCTAGGCAAGAATTTGCTGGCTCGTTTTCTCGGCCAGAACTGCAGGCTTCCCTTTCTCGGTCTTTTTATCGACGACATTTCTTAACATTTTAGCGGAGAACATTTTGTTTTATTTTGTTCTTCTACCCTGGATAAGATATCTAAAAATTGCGGGTTTTTAAGCGTTGCGGACAGGTTTTCAGGAGTTTTTTTCCAAGAATTCATACCTCAAACTCAATCTCTTTTCTTGTTTCGCTGCCGTCAACATTAGCAATTCTTATTATCTTGCCCTTCCTCTTTGCCATTTCTCGAATCTTCGCATAGTCTGTCTCGCCTTTTGGCATGACTATGTCTTTAATGGCAAAGGTATGCTCAATGCTTGCCTTTTTGCATTCAGGAATATCCCAGAAAAAATCCTCCTTGACTGCCTGGTAATATTTTTCATCAATTTCCAGCTGGCAGAACTTTTCATCTATCTTGTCTTCCCCTTTTCCCGGCTTTGGCAGCTTTCCCTTTATCTTTAGCTTGATTCCTGGGCCATCTGCATTCAGGAGAAAATAGTAAACCATTGGCGCAATTTCTTTTATCTTACTGCCTGTTAAATTGATGGCATTGTAAACTATTTTTTTTCCCTTTTTTGTTTCCTGCATTCCGGGAATCTGCTCCCTGCCCCAGATGCTCCCGTTGAAAGAAATGTTTCCCAAACCCGCAGCGAACAAAACAAGGTCATTTGCAAACTCAAAGCTGCTTTTAATCTTTATGCTGCCTGTTTTCCACAGGCTCAAAATGGCTCTTCTCCTATACTCTCCTTTTCCAAAACGAATGAACTGATTATGGACAGATTCATCAGCTTTTTTTAGGAATATTTTTTTTATAAAGTTCATAAACATATACTACAAAATTTGCTTATAAATCTTTTTAGATGTAAAAGGTTGCAATGCAAAATAATATCCGACCTGAATAAATTACTTTTTCAGATAAAGATAGAAAAGCAAAGCTTCGTCACAAAGCTTTATAAATTTTAACCCCCATTCTTTAATTAATGGCCAAAACAGACGAAGCTTATTTTGATAAGGTAATGACTGCACTGATTCTGATAGTGCTTCTCGTATTTTCTTTTCTTCTCTTGAAGCCCATTTTGCTTTCAATACTCTTCGGTATGCTGTTGGCATTTATTTTTGTCCCGGTTTATGACTGGATATACAAGAAAACGAGATCAAAGAATTTTTCAGCAACCATAATGATAATCCTTCTTTTGCTGATTATTGTCATTCCTATATGGTTTTTGTTACCCTTGCTGATAGACCAGTCTTTTAAAATTTTCGAGTCAATTCTTCAGATAGATTTTATCACTCCCCTGAAAACTCTTTTCCCGAATTTTTTCGCATCGGAACAATTTTCCACACAGATAAGCTCTGTAATTTCTTCCTTCCTGATAAAAACAGCAAATTCAGTGACGAATTCCTTTACGGATTTTCTCCTCGATCTTCCCACAATTTCTCTTCATGTCCTGGTTATTTTGTTCACCTTTTTCTTCGTCTTGAGAGACAGGGACGAAGTTGCAGACTATGTGAAAAGCCTTCTGCCATTTCCAAAAGAAGTTGAAGAAAAGCTATTCCAGTATTCTTCAGAAATAACAAAATCTGTCATTTACGGGACAATCTTCATAGGTATACTTCAGGGAATCGTAGCAGGAATTGGCTTTTTCATCTTTAGTGTTCCTAATGCGCTTCTTCTTACCCTTTTTGCCATTATTGCGGGAATCCTGCCAACAATTGGAACCCCGATAGTATGGGTGCCTGTTTTTATCTTCATGCTGATAGCAGGAAATAATGTTGGAGCATGGGGTGTCTTTGCATTTGGAATGGTCTCTACATGGGTAGACAATATACTCCGCCCTGTTTTCATATCAAAAATGACAAAGATACACTCTGGAATAGTTCTTATAGCAATGATCGGCGGGGCATTCTTCTTCGGAATTTTAGGGTTCGTGATAGGACCTTTGGTAATTGCTTACCTTCTGATAATTCTTGAGCTGTACAGGAAAAAACCGATGCCCGGCCTTGTGATACAGGAATTTGAGAAAAAAGAAGCCAAATAAATATAAAAACAGATTTTTCTATCTATAATTGCAAAAGGGGAAAATGAAGCTAAAGTCTAAATTTCTCAGATGGAATGCAGGGCTTCCCATGGCCATGCTGAATAAGGAAACTGCAATGGAAATTGGAGTCAAGGCCCGGGAAACAATCCTGATAAGAACCATTTCAAAACATCCAAAAGAAGTTACTGCTGCCCTCGACATAATTGACGGGCAATTTGGAAGAAAACAAGTGCTTCTCTCTTTAGAAATAAAATCAAAATTGAATCTGAGAGAAGGAGAGATAGTTGACATTAACATAGCTCCCATACCAAGAAGCGTGGACCTGATCAAGAAAAAACTTAATAACAACAGGCTTTCGAGGGAAGAAATTGAAGAAATAATAAAAGACATTGTAAATGACCGCCTTTCTGAACCAGAAATAGCACTTTTTGTTGCCGCAATGTACAGAAATGGAATGAGCAATAAAGAGACAATTTATCTGATAAATGCAATTTTGAAAACAGGGGAGCGTTTTTCTGTAAGGAACAAATTCGTTGTTGACAAGCATTCCATAGGAGGTGTAGCCGGAAACAGGACAACCCCGATAGTTGTCTCCATATGTGCCGCAGCAGGGCTGATTTTTCCAAAAACATCGTCGAGGGCTATAACAAGCGCTGCCGGAACCGCAGATGTTATGGAGACAATAGTGAAAGTTGGATTTACAATATCGGAACTAAAACAGATCCTGAAAAAAACAAAGGCATTCATCGTTTGGGGAGGAGGCATGGGGACAGTTCCTGCAGACTCCAAAATAATAAAAATTGAAAGGGAACTGAAAATAGACCCCAAGTCCCAGCTTCTTGCTTCAATCATGTCCAAGAAATTTTCTGTCGGAAGCAAATACATCCTGATAGACATTCCTTACGGAAAAACCGCAAAGATACCAACAAGAGAAAAAGCAAAATCTCTCGCAAGGAGGTTTCTGCAGCTTGGAAGATATTTCCATAAAAAGATGAGGGTTGTTTTGACTGATGGAAGCCAGCCCATAGGAAATGGCGTCGGTCCTGCGCTCGAGTTAATGGACATAATAAAAATACTTGATCCAAAACAGAGAGGTCCCAAAGATTTGGAAAAGAAAGCCCTGTTTCTTGCAGGAAATATTTTTGAAATGACTGGCAAGGCTAAAAAGGGAAAGGGGATTGAAATGGCTGAAAGAATCCTGTATTCAGGAAAAGCATTTAAAAAATTCAAGGAAATTGTAAAAGCCCAGCACGGAAATCTTAACAGGATAAAGTATGCTAAACTTAAAAAAGACATACTCTCAGACAGGGCAGGAGAGATTATAGAGATAGACAACAAAAGGATAAATTTACTTGCAAGAGCCGCAGGCTCTCCGGTAGATAAGCCTGCGGGAATTTATCTTTACTATCATCTTTGGGATAGGATAAAAAAAGGAGAAAAAATCATAACAATCTATTCTGAGACAAAACCCAGGATTAACGAAGCATTGAGGTTCTTCAGGGAAAACCCGCCAATAAGAATAAGATAACAAAAGATAGCAAATAAAATAACAATTATATTTTTAAACTTTGAAGAATTCAATATTTTATGCGATTGGAATAATTTCCAATTCATTCGTCATAGGAGATATGCCAAATGAGTAACATTCGTCATAGGAGATATGCCAAATGAGAGAAGCAGAATACAAGAGAAAACTGGTTGATTATATCAAGAAAAATATGGGGAAAGGTTATAACCCTGAATCCTTAAAATGGGCCTTGGTAAAACAAGGATACTCAAAAACCCTTGTCGATACAGCAATCAGGGAAGCCGACAGAGAATTCTCTAAAGAAACAACGCCAAAAGAAAAGCCGGTGATAACCCATAAAATCATCGGAGAAGATGACCAGCCTGTTTCTGAAAACAAACCGTGGTGGAAAAGATTTTTTGAAGTGGATTGAAAACACCCCCGCCAAAACCCTATAGAAAGTAATACAGTTGGGGGGAAATTTAATATGAATGGCAAAGATATATACAATACAAGTTCCCATTAGAATTTGAACCTCTCTCAAAATCTGAAGGCTTCTCAAATGCAATCATATCTGGTCCACCTAAAAGTGTTCTAACAGGAACACGCTCTCCACGAAAGCGAGGTAAAACTTCTTTTCCTTCATCTATTGAAGATACAATACCCTCTTGAAATAGCATTTCCGCCAATTCATCAATAGTTATTGCCGTACTTCGTTTAAAAAAACCGAGACCTAATCTTTTTTTTAGCAGGGTAGCACTCTCTTCAGCAAATCCCCAATTTGCTAAAATTGGTCCGTGGTATCTTGTTGATTTTCCTGCTCGTGCAAAAATAGTCATAATAAATTCTAGGTTACTGCAAGAATTCAGGTTATCAAATTCTTTTCTATTATCGTTTTTGGATTCTGCCATATTTTTTCTTATAAAATCCCAATTTATAAACTTTTCCTTTTGTATTAACTTAAAAGTAATACACTCCCGCCCTGATTTAGATTATTCCTCTTTCTTTAAAAGAGATTTAACAAGACCAAATACACTATTTCTAGCGATTACATGCGTTTCATAAATTTCAATATCAGGATTTTTAACATCCCAAAATTCAACCTTATCTGATTTTTCAAGAAAAGAAGGCCATGTTTCCCTCTCAGCCATAACAATGACTTTATCTGCCCAACTAATCATTTCAGGAGTAAGCTGTTTTGATGCATGGTTTGAAAGATCATATCTTCTTTCTTTCATGCATCGAATAGTGTGATATTCATAATCCCCAAGTCTTTGTCCGGCTCTGTATGCTTTTGTTCCTGCGCTTTCCGCAACTCCAGCACCATTACACATTTTATTATAAAATGCTTCTGCAAATTGACTTCTGGCAATATTACCCACGCATACAAATAATACTTTCATTTCATTTAACTAAAAAACATGATATAAAAAACTTTCCTAATCAAACACGCCCCCGCCAGGAATCGAACCTGGATGCCTGTAAAGGCCCGGTTTGCTTGTCTGAATGTTTGTCAAGTTTAAGCTCAAGACCGGCGCAGTACCATTGTGCCACGGAGGCTCAATCTATGGATTATTTTAAGAGTTTTAAAAGTTACTAATTAAGAATCTAAAGCCTGCAGAGGGATTTGAACCCCCGACCTACTGATTATAAAAGATGCCTAACTTTTTTCAAATGTCTTGGATTAGAGAAACCCACTCTTTTAAGAAATAATTTAACGTTCTTCTCCCCATTGATCTGTATCTGTTTGGCTGGAGCATCATTTTTTGAATGAACTGAATGTGGAATTTTATAATTTTCTAATATCTTATGAATTTGTTCAATAAGGATAGGGCTCGCAGAAGTATAATTAATTCTAATATATGGTTTTTTATAAATTTCTCTCTTATCTAAACCAATGCCCCCGTCGGTATCAAACATTCCTCTTAAGGTTGCACTGATAAGTTTATCATCCGATTTTAAAATTTCGTTGGGAATTGTAATGCTATAACATTTTTTTCCTGCAGGAATATCAAACCTTTTAGTGAGCATCTCAAATAACCTTTTTGAATATATATTCAACCTTATACAACCAGGCCCTTCAGAAATTTTTGGTGAAATATTAAACAATTTCTCACAAATGGGTTTTAGTTTTTTATAATAATATTCCTCATCTAAAATTTTATCTCCGGTAATTTGTGTTTGGAACATATATCCATATTTATTTGTAAAACCATCCCCTATAATGGCGCCAATAAATTCACATAAATCTTCAGATAAGGGGAGATTAGTATTAAAATCATATTTTACTTTATCTTTACTAATTTTTGCCGCCTTTTTCCTTCCATAATCAAATCTTTCTTTGTTAATTTTATAAGCATTCTTTCCCCCGATTATTTGCCCCCAATTACTTTTTCTTTTGCTTATTTTTTGATTAAAATAATTTTTATCTTTATCTTCGATTGAATTCATTAATAAAGAAAATCTATTCAAGGGGATAGATAATTTTCCTTTTCGATAACTTTCCATCATAGATCTGTTAGTACCCAAAAATTTAGCCAATTCCATCCAGCTTTTTTTAAGTTGTTTTACTTTGTTAAAAAAGTCATCTCTATCATTTTTATTTAAGAAATAAATCCTTTCCATAAATAAATTAGGGCACTCTTATTTATATATTTTGTGTATCTGTACTACCAGTACTATAACTAAGATAAGCTTCCGCTGGGAATCGAACCCAGGACCCCCGCATTACGAGTGCGGTACTCTTACCAACTGAGCTACGGAAGCTGATGCTGATAAAATATCTCCTCTCTATAAAAGTCTTATCATTAAAACTTAGAATTATTTATTAGGAGATTTATAGAAATCTCCTGCTAACTAGGAAAAGCTGTCCAGTTGCAAAAATTAAAAAATTGATTAACCGAACAGCGCGCTCAAGCCCTCTGCAGCTGCAGCTTTCTTTTCTTCCTTTGGCTTTTCTTCTTTCTTCTCTTCCTTGTGTCCAGCTCCTGAAGAAGGGGCTGCTGAAACCAAAGCTGCGTTTTCAAGCTCTTTTGCTATGTCTACACCTTTGAGACTTGCAACCAGAGATTTTATCTTGGATTCGTCTGGCTCTTCTCCGGCAGCAGCGATTACTTTATGCAAGTGTTCGCTGTCTACGTGCTTCCCAAGCTTGTGCAGCAAAAGTGCCGCATATATGTATTCCATTCTTTATTTTCCTCCCAGTCAAATTTATTTGATTGCAAAATCATTTTTGATTTTCCTGAATTTTATTTTGAGTTTTGACTGACATTTTAATTGTTGCCTTCATTTACTTTTAATTCACTAACTTCACCATTTTGGTTATTATTTTCCATATTAACAACACCTTCCTGTTCAGTCAATCCTTCATTAACAAATTTTTCCATAGTAATTTCCTGTCTTCCTGCTTTTTGGATTAAGAAATTTATGGTGTCTTTTGAAGTATAAGAAAGATTCACGGCAAAACCCATAGATTTGGAAAATAAGCCTTTTAGTTCCTTAAGGGTGCCTTCAGGATCTATTCTTATGTCAAGGTAAAGTTTTTCTTCTTTTGTGTCAAATGCAGCTATAGGTATCAACCCTATTGAAAATGGTCTTATTCCAAGCTTTGTCATCATCTCTGCCGCAGCCTGAGAGATTTTTTCTCCTTTTTTGGCTATGACTTTTGGTTCTTTTATCATTATCTTCCCCTTTTCTATCTGAATTTTTATTCCAAGGGCACCAAGTTCGCTTATTGCTGGTCCTGGAACAAGGTCTGTAGGCCCTTCAGGAATTTCTATATCTAAAGGAGCTTCCTGGCCAGGTTTTGCCTTTGAAGGACTTTTTTTGCTGACAAGATCTGCAGCAAGATCAAAAGATTCTATGTCTGAAAAAAGAATCGCGGTACTTCCTTCTATCTGGGTTTTTAGTTTTTTTATCTTTTCTATTCCGGAATTGTCCAATGCCCTGAAAATCATGCTTTTTTTTGGAACTTTGACAATAGCTTTTCCTCTCAGCTTTTTTGAAATCTCCTGATACTGCGAAGAAGGTATGTTTTTTATCGAAGCTATCAGCACAGTTTTCTTCTTCTTTATCAAATCCGCGAGTTCTGAAACAAGGGTTTTTTTCTTTTCAGAAACCCGGGCTGCTTTTTTGCCCGTCATTTGAATTTTCTCATTTCTTTAATTTGAATGAATGAAAATTTATTTGATTTCATTTTTTATTTTTACCTTATTTTTACCTTCTCCGGTTTAGTCATGGTGAATTTCACTTCTATATTTCTTATGTTTTCCTTTCCCTTTGGCAGTTCTTTAACAAGGGCATTGTAAACTGCCAGGATATTCTCCGTTATCTCTTCATCCTTCATGCTCTGCTTTCCTATCGCCATCTTGATGCTTGCTTCTTTTGCCTTTATTCTCAGGCTGTTGTTTATCTTTTTCTTTACTTCTTCAATGGTTTTGTCGTTCACATCCATAAGAATCCCCAGCTGTGGTGACGGCATTTTTCCCGCAGGCCCGAGAACCCTCCCAAAAACAGCAGCAACCTTTGGCATTATGCTTGCCTGAGCAATGAAAAAATCAAATCCCCTGACCAGTTTTTTTATAGCTTTCTTTTCAGAGTATTTTTTGAAATCTCCCTGCGTTATTGTTTCCACAGCATTATTTTTTGTCTCAAGAAAGCCGCATATCCTCTTTTCTTTTATCTTGTAAGGGACAGAAACAAAAATATTTATCTGGCTTTTTTTCGGATCAAATTTTTGCAGGTTTACTATTAAGTCTGCTGTCTGATTAAATTTTCTTTCTTCGTTTTTCCTTAAATTTGTTAGCGCATTCTTTATGTCTTCTTCCAGTTCCATTTTTTCTCAAATATTTGTCCTAGCCTCCAACTTTACACGCCTGTGCCTTAGAATATATGCATCGGCGAAGTTGTTCAACCGGCTGAATCCTGAAGAAAAGGTTGGTTTATAAATATTACCACAATAATCATTATAAATAGAGTTTATTGTCTTTTCGTTATGGGCAGTATAGAAGATGTTGTCGGTAAGTTTGATATTAACAAATGGAGAATAGCTAGTGAAAAAGCACAAGATGATTACAAGCCAGAAGAGTGGACTCCTTGTCCAGAGAATTGTGCTTATTGTTCTGACCCAGATTATGGCCATCCCCATCCTCATCTAACTCAAAGAAGATTAAAAGATAACATGTCTGCTATAGACTTTGTAAGACAATACTTTAATTAAAATGGAACTCGTCGCGCTGTTATCCACAGGAAAAGGAAGCTGGGGTCAGGTTTCAGGGCTTCTGAAACATGAGGAATGGGACAATATAATAATTCTCGGCAGCGAATTCGCGCAAAAATTCACCTCTGACAAAAAGTTTGAATTCATAAAAGTTGATTTGGACAAAAGAATAACAGACTTGAGGACAGAGCTCATGGAAAAGCTCAAAGGAAAAATAAGAGGCACAGAAGTTGCCCTAAGCATAGCTTCCGGAGATGGAAAAGAGCACATGGCCCTTATCTCTGCTCTGATTAATCTTCCTGTAGGAATAAGATTTGTCGCACTAACCAAAGATGGAGTTATTTATTTCTGATTGTTACCTCTTTCAAAGAACAACAGAGTAGAAACATTTATAAACTTCATTTTCTGGGAAAGCCTATGGAAATTATAGATGATATAAAGCCAATAGGAGTAGCATCAAGAGTAGTCCATGCTCCTTTTGATAAAGCGCTTGAATCTCTTACAGAAAATGGCTATGATGTTATTTCTTTGCCGCAGAATGCCCAACTAAGAATCCAGCAAGGAAAAAATTCCTACATTTCAAAAAATGGAAATTGGACAAGAGAAGGTATTTTGTACGTTCCTAATGGAAAGCCAAAACTAGTGAGAAATTCACCAATTTTGAATTCAGCAAGAGAAGCAACAGAAGCACATAGAAACGGAAATGAATTTTACCCAACACCAGAACAGGTTGAAAAAGCTTTGGTGGATTCGGTTGATTTTCCAACCCAAAACATTGAAATTCCAGCAGATAGGTTTACCGAAGAACCTCTAACTATTTATGCATTCGGCGGAGAAGAGCAGGCAAGAGCTTACGGAGAATTCCTAAAAAATGCAGGAATACAAAAGATGTCTGTTTGGGCAGTTGATAAAGGTCATGTTAACAAACAAAGCCAGCCATTTGCAAGACAAATGTGGCTCTGGTATCTCGACCTCGAGTCTCTCCTGATTGGCTACTACTGGTTCCTCGACAACGATTACTGGTTGCGTGGGGTAAAAGTTGGTGCCGAAGGCACCGCGCAAAATTCTGAGTCTTATACACCGAAACAAATTTCAAAGGTGTTAAACGAGCTGAAAATTTGTGGATTGGAAACACAAATTCTTGATAGATTAAAGAGATAAGTTTAAATTTATTTTTCTTTTATAATATTATCCTGACACTATGCAGAGACTTCTTAGTCTATGATGCATAAAGTTAGGCTACACGCCAGTTTATTAGCACATCATTTAGATTGATTTTAAGTCATGAAATACAGAGGTTTCTTGCGAGAAACTTCAGTGACCTTGTTCCGACGAGGGAATTGATAAACTGGCTATAAGCTTCCTGTGGCTCAGGAATCTCGACAACGAGTCTAACCTGAATGGCAACAACTGGAACCTCAACAACGATAACAGGTTGCGTGGAATAGCCTATATGTCAGGATTCATATTAATATGGAAAATAATAATCTTTATCCTGAAATTTATTCTATGAAAAATCTTGTTCTTTCCTGGAAAAATGCAAGAAAAGGTAAAACACAGAAAGATGATGTTATTGAATTTGAGAGAAATTTAAGAGCAAATCTAAAAATAATACATTATGAACTGAAATATCAGACTTACAAACCCAAACCACTAAAAACATTTATTTTACGAGACCCAAAAACCCGCAAGATTTCAAAATCAGATTTTAGAGATAGGATTGTTCACCATGCATTAGTTAGGATTATTGAGCCAATTTTTGATAAGTCTTTTATTAATGATTCTTGCGCAAACAGAATAAATAAAGGCAGTTCTTTTGCCATTAAACAATTTAAGAGATATAAAAAAATAGTTACTAACAATCTAAAATCAGAAGCATTTTGCCTTAAAGCAGACATAAAACATTATTTTCAGGAAGTTGACCATGAAATTCTTCTGAAGATAATCAGAAGGAAAATTGAAGATGAAAAAATAATTTGGCTTATTGAAAAAATCTTGGAGAATAATGTTCATGACAATCCTAGAAGTAAGGGCATGCCTCTTGGAAATCTCACAAGCCAGTTCTTTGCCAATGTCTATCTCCACGAACTGGATTATTTTGTAAAGCAAAAACTAAAAGCCAAGCTTTACATCAGATACGTTGATGATTTTGTCCTGCTGAATTCTTCAAGAGAAGAATTGCTAAGCTGGGGGGGGGCGATTAATACTTTTCTCTTAGAAAATTTGAAAATTGAGTTGCACCCCGACAAATCCCGAATAATCTCCTTATCAAAAGGAACAGATTTTGTTGGTTTCAGAAATTTTTACTATTTCAGTCTTTTGAGAAAGAGAAATATAAGAAATATGCAAAGAAAAATTACTTTATTTAGTAAAGGAGAGATATCTAAAGAGAAAATAGCAGAGATTTTTCTAGGCTGGAACGCTTATGCAAAATGGGCAGATACATCTAATCTAATAATAAGAATTTATATGAAAATAATGGAGAATTTATAATTATTTTTTATTCTGTCATAAACTGAAAATCTTACTAGAACAAAGAGCCAAGATTAAGAATATTCCAGACCCA
>JBBTAK010000017.1:0-9192 GCA_038044245.1 Nanobdellota archaeon | reverse complement strand
TTCTGTCATAAACTGAAAATTCCCAGCTAAAACAAAGAGCCAAAGCCAAGAATATTCCAGACCCATATGATTATCAGCAGCAGAACTATGAAAAGGAACAGGTAAGTTGTAAATGCGAATGCTCTTTTTGCAATCTTCTCGCTTCCCGTGATTCCCAAAACAGTCAGATAAAAAAACCTTCCGCCGTCAAAAATTCCAACAGGCAGCATGTTAATCAAGGCAACACTTATGCTGATTATGACAATCCACCACAGGAGATTGTATATGAATATGCTTATTCCATCGACTTTCGGCTCGTAATAAACATTTTCCTGCCTGAAGGATGTCAGGCTTCCTATAAGCCTTGTGAAAAATCCCCCAGATTTTCTCTCGAAGAAACCTATTCCAATCCAGGCTTTTCCAGGCCTGGTCGGATGTTCTCCAAAGATTATCTCCTTCCCTGAAAATCCGTCTTCTGTTTTTTCAGTTATGGTTACCTTGTCTCCCGGAGAGTATCTTGAAATTTCTTCAACCAGTCTGTCTGTACTGTTTACCTTGACACCGTTTATCTCCGTAATTATGCTGCTAAGATTTGCCCTGATTGCGGGAGCGTCGTTGTAAACAATAATGGTTCCTTCATTTTCAGCTTTGTCAGCCTGGCGTTCAAGAACACTTTTTGTTGCAAGATAAGTTTCATTTTTAACTTTTAGTTCATTAAGGCCGTTCATATCAGCATTATCAATTATGCTTTGATAAGATGCATTCGTCAGGGGGAGGCCATTAATCATGGAAATCCCTGAAACAGCTATTTGCGAAGTCGCATAAGTGTCAAAGATTATTCCAGAGGGAGAAAAAGCCAGGGAAAAGAAACCAAACAATATGAAAAGGAAAAGCATTGCGGTGATTGCATTTGCGAAAGTTCCCGCAGACAATATGGATAGCTGGGGAATTTTTTCCTTCCCTGCCATTTTTTTCTCATCGAGCTCAACAAAGGCAGCAAGAAAAACAGGGAAAAAATACGGGAAAAAGCCAAAGCCGGTTGTCTTTATCTTTATCTTATGATAAACTGCAAAAATTCCATGGGCAACCTCATGGCTTATTGCAATGACGGCAAGTATGAGAATCCAATAAGTAAAATAAAAAGGAGGAAGAAATTCCAGTTTGAACACTTGCGGGAGATATGGAACAAGGGGGATTATTGGGGGCACTTTTATTGCCCTTACTACTTCCGGGCTGAACATGTAAACTTTCACGACAGTGTACACAAGATACAATCCCCACACCATAAGCACATATCCTGTAACAAGAGACAGATAACCGAGAACTTTCATGGTCTTCCTGTATTTTGTCCCAAGGTATTCTATCAGCTTTATTCCCCAGCTGGTTTTGTACAGGAACAAAAGCCCCTCTTTTTTCAGCCCCTGCTTTCTTGTATAGAGGAAGCTGGAAAAAAGTATAAGAAACACTGCCAGAAAAATCAAATCATAAAACAAGAAGTTCATTTTTATTTCTGTTACAATTTTATTTTTAATTTATTAGCGAACAGGAAAGATTTATCACTTTCTGTTTATCGGGCGAAAAGCCTTTTTTCCGCATTTCCTGCATCTGACCTTCCCCCTCATTACCTTCTGGGAGTCTGACCTGATTTTTGCCTGGCAGTTCTTGCATACAAATACGTTCTTAAAAAGCCTGTTTGTTGCTTCCGGGATTTTTGCCATTTTGATTATTTGTTCTTAGTTTATCTTTAAATTTTCCTTTTAATTATCTTTTTTCCTTCCACGTTCCAGTATTCCACGCTGGAATTTGTGTCAATCTCTGCCTTCAGCTCTTCTGGAACTTCAATATCAAACGTCTCGAAACTTTCCAGGTCCATCACGCTTGCTCTTTCTCCTACAGAAAGGACCTGTCCCTTTCTTTTGTCAATCATGGGGACTTCGAATCTTTCATGTCCTGGAGCAACCATTATCTTCTTTTGCCCGCTTATTATACTGGTGGCCTCAATCCTGCATTTGGAGGCCCCATGCTTTCCCGTTTTGCTGATATCGACTCTTTTTACCGTATAAGAATCACCATCAATTATTATGTTTGTTCCTGGCTTAGCCTCTGTGGCATTGATTATTTTTAAGACCATGAGTAGGCAAGCAAAAATATATTTAAAAATTCTTGCCTATTGCAAACTTAGAAAAATTGAACCATAACTTTAACAACTTTTAAAAATGCCATATTGGTTCTTCTTCAATGCCACTGAATAGAAAAGATTTTATTGAAATAGAATTCACAGGGAAAGTCAAGGGAGGAGAGGTTTTTGACTCAAATACCCGGGAAAACCTGGAAAAAATGCACGAAGGCCATAATCATCCCATTGAAGCAAAGCCATTCATCTTCTGTCTTGGAGAGCACATGTTTCTGGATGCAGTTGATGAATTCTTCATTGGAAAACCAGACAAGCCAGAAACCTACGAAATTGAATTGAAACCAGAGCAGGCATTCGGAAAAAGAGACCCCGCACTTGTGAAGATGATTCCTTTGAGAGTTTTTAAAGAGCACGGAACAAATCCTGTTCCAGGAACCATGTTAAACTTTGACGGAAGGATAGGAAAGTCCCTGACAGTTTCAGGAGGAAGGGTAATGATAGATTTCAACAATCCCCTTGCCGGAAAAACAGTCATATACAATATAGCAGTCAAACGAAAGATTGCAGATATTAACGAGAAAATATCTGCAGTTAACGAATTTCTTTTCAAGAGGGATTTTAAATTCACTGTTGACGGCAAAAAGCTCCTGATAAAAATAGAAAAAAAAGAAAAAGATATGAAAAAAATAATGGAAATGTTCACTGAAAAATTCAAGGAAATTCTTGATATGGATCTTGAGGTCTTGGAAATGCCTGAAAAAGAGGAAACCAGCGGCACAGACGGTTCAGAGAAAAAATAGGACAACAATTTTTATAAATAATAATTTGCTCCACTATATCATGGAAGATCAAGGAGTTTATGAAACAGAGCTTTCTTCTAATGTAAAAGAAGTTGACAAGGAACTTGAAGAGCTCCTGAAAAAGCAGGCTGCAAAAATCAAGGTAATTGGAGTTGGAGGAGGTGGAGGAAATTCCCTGAGCAGGATGAGGGAAATAGGAATCAAAGGGGGAGAGCTGATAGCAGTGAATACAGATGCACAAGACCTTCTCTACAGCAATGCAGACCAAAAAATCCTGATTGGAAGGGAACTTACGCAGGGTCTTGGAGCAGGAAGCAATCCAAAAGTAGGCGAAGAGGCAGCAAAAGAATCCGAATCAGAGATAAAGAAAAAAATTGCCGGATGTGACATGATTTTTATTACTTGTGGTTTAGGCGGAGGAACAGGAACAGGCGCAGCTCCGGTAATAGCGTCTCTCGCTAAAAAACAAGGTGCTCTGGTGATAGGTGTTGTGACATTGCCTTTCACCATAGAGGGAAAGAAAAGACTGGAAAATGCAATGGACGGACTTGAACGAATGGAATCTGTGGTAGACACACTAATTGTCATTCCAAATGACAAGCTCCTAGAACTTGCTCCGGAACTACCTCTTCACACAGCTTTCAAGATTGCAGATGAAATACTCACAAATGCCGTAAAAGGTGTCACAGAGCTCGTGACTGTCGCTGGTTTAGTCAACCTTGATTTTGCCGATGTAAAAGCAGTGATGGTTGATGGCGGAGTTTCTCTCATAGGGATGGGAGAGTCAGACAGCACCAACAGGGCTGCAGAATCTGTGGAAAAAGCAATCAGCAATCCTCTTCTTGACGTTGACATTTCAAATGCGACCGGAGCATTGGTTAACATAGTTGGAGGGCCAAATATGAGCCTTGACGAATGCAAGGTGATAATAGAAACAGTCGGAAACCAGCTGAGCCCTTATGCAAAACTCATATGGGGAGCGCAGATTTCTCCAGACATGGAAAAATCAATCAGAGTCCTTTTGATAGTAACAGGAGTGAAAAGTTCCCAAATATTAGGCCAGGGAGAAACAGTTGAAAGCATGAAGCACAGGGAAATAGAGGAAGAGCTGGGAATAGAGTTTTTTGAATAAAATGGGAAAAGCAGAAACAGACTTAAAAGATTCTTATGGAAACCCCCTAAGAAGCACAATTTATTTTGGAGGTGACGGGCTTGATGGAGATATTTATTTTATAACATTAGACGATGATGGCAAAACTTTCTTAGCTGAATCTTTAGAAGGTCTTGTTAAAATAGAAGATCATTCATTATTTGCAAGGCAGCTTATCCCTTTATCAAATCCACGTAATAATTTAGAATTTGCATTAACAAGACTCGTTGACCAAAATTGAATCATAAACCCTTAAAAACTATTTTTATCTGTATATAACATGAAACTAACAGAAGACTTAAAGGCGTTTTACGAAAAATCAAAAAGAGTCTGGCTTGTTCTTAGGAAGCCAAATAAAAAAGAATTTGAGATGGTGACCAAGGTCTCTGCTGTTGGAATCCTTCTTCTTGGTGTGCTGGGTTTTTTCATATCAATCCTTATCAAGCTTTTTTTTGTGAAGTAAAAAGAGAATTATTCTTTAAGAATTTTAATTTTGTATGAGTTTCTGAAAATCTTTAACTAAATCATACATACTCTTTTGTCCGGAAATTTCATATCTAATCTCATCGCCTAAGTCTTCTGCTGCTGAGACAAATCCATTCAAGTGCTCAAAAGATTTTTGTAATATAAGGGATATATCTGTAGGTAACAATCTACTTATGTCTGCTGTTTTTTTATCTTTTTCACATAACACTTCATGATGAATTCTCATTAATTCAATATAATCATTCTTACTAAGCAAATGGGGTCTGTGATTTAATTCAAAAAGACCGTTTTCGGAAAACCATATCGCATTAAGTGGTCCTCGACAATTTGCAGATTCTTTTGTACAAAAACCAAAAAGAAAAGATAAATCTGAAATATCAATTTTTAATCTTGCCCGATATTCTAGATTTCCTCCGAAGAAAAGAGGGTTGTATACACTTTGTTTTGATGGTGCATGTATATAATCAAAAACCCATTCCACTGGTTGTTTATTTCCTTTATTTGCCTTAAAATTTTGTTGGATTACTTTCCACCCTGTTAGACCACACATTATTTCATCTCCTGCTTTTTCTTTGCTTACGCACCAATATTCTCTTTTAAATGGACCTACTTGTAATGTCTCTGCTAATGCAGGCAGATCTTCCAAATTAGAATACCTATCTTTCATAGTTAGCTCTTGATAAGTCAACTTGCCATGTTCATAGGCAAAGCTTTCATTCTTACCTTCGTGTGTTTCATTTACCATTTTTACATTGAAGGATATCACCTTATAAATATAACCCCCCACTTAAGAAGGGGTAATAAGTATAATTTTAAATATGGGAAAGATTATGCATAAATGTGGATACAAAAATACTAAATCAGATAGGATTAAATAATTCAGAGATTAGAGTTTATTTCGCTCTTCTTGAATTAGATGAAAGTAGTGTTGGCCCAATTATAGAAAAAGCTAAGGTACAGGACTCTAAGATTTATTCTATTTTAGAAAAACTTATAGAAAAAGGACTTGTAAGCTTTATAATAAAGAATAATGTCAAACATTTTCAGGCTTCTAATCCTAAGAATCTTCTATCTATACTAAAAGAAAAAGAAATGTCAATTTCAGAGCAAAAAAGGGAGCTTGAAGAAAATATTCTCCCAATAATAGAAAAAAGGAGAAAATCTAAAGAAGAAAAACAAGAAGCAAATGTCTATGAAGGATTTGAAGGTCTTAAATCAGCATTTAACCTAATTTTGGACACTTTAGATAAGGGAGAAGAATATCTTGTTTTTATGCTTGGAGAGTCACTCACCGATAAAGATGTAATAACTTTTTTTCAGAACTATCACAAAAAAAGAATTGAAAGTGGGATTAAAGCAAGATTAATCTCAAACTTAAAATTTAAAGAAACAATAAATAAATACCATAAATACAAAGATATGCAAATAAGATTCACAAAACAAGCAATTCCAATAGGAACGTTTATTTTTAAAAATCATCATATGACAGTAGTCTATGGTGAAAAACCTACTGCATTTGTCATAAGGGCAAAAAGAAATTATGAATATTACAAAAACTTTTTTGAAGAAATGTGGAAACTTTCTAAGAGATAATTTATGCTCAAAAATCTAGAAAAATAAAATATTCAGGTAGATTTATAAAGTTTATATTTTAAGTTGTTGTTATCATGCAGATTAATTACACACCTAAAGTTGCCAAAGAAATAAAAGCCAGATTCCACCAGAAAGGCTGGAATTTCTATCCAGGTGGAGAAGGATGTCTTAACGAAGAAGAAACAATCCTAAAAGGCCCGACAACAAAATTGCAAAGAAATGTTCCATACGTATTACTTCCTCTGGCCAAAAATCCTATGAATCCTGCTGAAGTAGGCAGGATATTTGATGAACTTGCTACTCGACTTAACAGACAAATGCCCACCATAACAGTAAACGGCAGAGGGCATCCTCTTACCGGAATCACGCTTGAAAAGGAATCAGTTCACGTCCATACTCCTGATTGTCTTCGCGTGCCTTATGAAAAATTTATAGAGTCGCTGGATTCAATCGTCCAGGTATAATGCATTACATTCTTTTTTAAAGATTATTTTCGTTCATCATTCAGGCAAAGTTTATAAACCACCATAATTAGATAATCTAAGCTGCTTCTTAAAATATTAAGAGGTAGACAGAGCTCAATCAATCAAATTCAATCAAATAAAAAATAAAAGAAAAAACAAAAAGAACAAAAATGATTTTCATAATAAAAGTAACGACGAACAAAGAAGAAAAAGCCGTCGATATGATAGCCAGCAGAGCAGAAAAAAAAGGGCTTAATACTTATGCTGTTTTAAGGCCCCATGGTCTTAGGGGGTATGTTCTTCTAGAGGCAGAAGACAGGGAAAGCGCAGAGGAATCTGTGTTCAATCTTCCGTATGTAAAGGGAATAGTCGGAAAAACAATAGGTTACGAGGAAATAAAAAACATGGTTGAGCCCTCTGTTACATCAATCTCAATAAAGGAAGGGGACATAGTTGAAATAATAGCCGAGCCATTCAAGAAAGAAAAAGCGAAAGTTTTAAGAGTTGACAAACAGAAAGAAGAAGTTGTTGTTAGCTTACTGGGCGCTGTCGTGCCATTGCCGGTAACAATAAAAATGGACAATGTAAGGGTCATAAGGCGCGAAGAGCACGAGGCTATTGAAGAGTAAGAAGGAAGATAAAATAATCAGAAAAAACAAAATAAAAAATGCAGATTAAACTTTTGGTGGAAGGCGGGGACATGCAGCCAGGTCCTGCACTTAGCCAGAAGCTCGGACCTGCAGGAGTAAACATAGGCCAGGTCATACAGAAGGTGAACGAGGCGACAAAGGGATTCAAGGGAATGAAGGTTCCCGTCGAGGTTGAGATAGACCTTTCAACAAAAGAGATGGAAATAAAAGTATTTTCTCCGCCTGTAACAGAACTGCTTAAAAAAGAGCTGGGAATAGAGAAAGGCTCTGCCCTCCAGAAAAAAACAAAGGTCGCAAATGCTTCAATAGAGCAGGTAATCTCTGTATCAAAGACAAAATTTCCAAATCTTCTGAGCAAGAACCTTAAAGCAGCTGTAAAGAGCGTCTTGGGAAGCTGCACGAGCCTCGGGATCCTGGTTGAAAATAAAAGCCCTCTTGAAGTCACACGAGAAGTAGAGGAAGGGAAATATGATAGGGAAATTAAGGAAGAAATAACAGAAACTTCTTCGGAGAAAAAAGAAAAATTAGATGCTTATTTCGCTAAGGTATTGGCTGATCAGGAAAAGATAAGGCAGCAGGAAGAGGCTGCAAAGGCAGCTGCAGAAGCCGCAGCTGTAGCTCCAGCAACAGCAGCAGGAACAGCAGAAGAAGGAAAGAAACCAGAAGAAGGCAAAGAAGCAAAAGCAGCAGTCAAAACAGAGCCGGAAAAAGAGAAAAAGGAAAAGAAACCGGAAAAATCAAAGGAAAAGAAATAATTTATAAACATTCCACGACCCCTTTTTATCAAGGGGGTTGTGGTCTAACCTGGTATGACTAGAGGTTTGGGACCTCTCAATCCCGGTTCAAATCCGGGCAACCCCATTTTTAAAACAGAACACTTTAAAAACCAAATTTCTAATTAATATTGTAGAAGATGTCATCAAAATTAAAAAAAAATAAATCGGCAGGAAGATTCGGAGCACGCTACGGAAAAAGGCCAAGAGCTTACCTTGCTGTTGTAGAGGAGAAACAGAAAAAAAAGCAGAAATGCCCTTTTTGCGGAAAGCTCGGGGCAAAAAGGCTTTCCAAGGGGATATGGAAGTGCTATAGGAAAAAATGCGGTAAAAAATTCGCATCTGATGCTTACTACTTAGAATGAAAATAAAATTAAATTTAAGGGAAATTGACGGTTAAGAAACCGTAGGTGTCTTACTATGCCAACCTATAAATGTTTCAAGTGCGGAAAGAAAATCCAGGACACAAACCTGCAAAAAAGGTTTGTCTGCCCTAGCTGTGGGGGCAAGATTTTTTACAAGCCAAGAACCCATGTAAAAAAAGTAAAGGCAGTTTAAAGTCTTGGACAAATTAAAACCCAGATAAAGCCTTAATTTTAATATGAAAGAAGACAGAGGACAGGAAAACAATAATTCAAAGAAGAAAAAAGAAATGAGCATACAGGAATTGCAGATGCTGGAGCAAAATCTGCAGAATATTTTTCTGCAAAAACAGGCTTTTCAGATTGAAATGAGGGAAACACAGGCTGCCCTGAAAGAACTGGAAAAATCTGGTGAAGAAGTGTTCAAAATAATCGGACAGCTGATGATAAAAACAGACAAAAAAGAAATGAAAGAAGAACTTGTCAACAAAGAAAAGATTTTGGATCTTAGAATCAGGAGCTTTGAGAAGCAGGAGCATACGCTTTCAGAAAAACTTTCAGAGCTGCAGACTGAAATTCTGAAATAAAAATCAGCAACGTCGTGAAAAAACGTGAAAAAACCATATACAAAATAATTACGAAATCTTTATAAATATCTCAAATTTAAATTGATTATGGTTTTCGATGCAATAAAAAGGGCATTCTCAAGGGCTGCTGGTGGTGATAGTGCTGGAGACGAATATCTTGAGATAGATTTGGGAAAAGAAGAGGCACAGCAGAAGGTTTTTGTGAAGCTCTTCG
>JBBTAK010000016.1:0-3641 GCA_038044245.1 Nanobdellota archaeon | reverse complement strand
TTCTATAGGATTGCTTACATATGGAAGTGTATTTACGAATTGCATTTTACTCCTTTTCAGGCTTCATGAACGGGAAAAGAATTACGTCTTTTATCGATGGCTGGTCTGTCAAAAGCATTGTAAGCCTGTCTATTCCAACACCTAATCCAGAAGTGGGAGGCATCCCTATTTTTAACGCGTCTATGAAGTCGGTGTCTGTTGGCTGGGCTTCCAAATTTCCTTTTCTGAATTTTTCCTCTGCAAATTTCCAGTAATTTTCAAGAACTTTAGGATCGTTCTGCTCGCAATAAGACAATCCAAGCTCCATTCCGTTGATTATTATCTCAAAAGAAGAAACGAAAAGCTCGTCATCTTCTGTGGCTTTTGCTAAGCCTGCAGCTTCAAGCGGATAATCGTATACTAAAGTGGGCTGTATAATTTCTGGCTGGACTTTTTCCTCAAAAACAGCAATCATCACTTCCCCTATGGTATCACACTTCGCGCAGTCAACTCCAATCTTTCCTGCAGCGCTTTTGGCTTCCTTAAAGCCGGCGATTTTTGAAAAATTAATTTTTGTCTTGTCTTTGATTGCTTCCAAAAAACTCAGGCGTTTCCATGGAGTCTTGAAATCAATATCTTTCCCCTGGATTTTTATTTTGGTGTTTCCGTGTATCTTCTTGCAGACATGGGAAATCATCTCTTCTGCGAATTTCATGTTGTCCTTGTAATCTGCATAAGCCCACATCGTCTCCACCTGCGTGAATTCTGGATTGTGATTCTTGTCTATGCCCTCATTCCTGAAATCTGTGGAAAATTCAAAAATCCTCTCATAGCCCCCTATAATCAGCCTCTTCAGGTAAAGCTCATTAGAAATTCTCATGTATACTTTCATCTTTAGAGCATTTAATTCAGAGATAAACGGCCTTGCGCTTGCTCCCCCATAAACCGGCTGCAAGATTGGAGTCTCCACTTCAGAAAAATTCTGTGATTTCATGAACTCTCTTACAGAATCAAAGATTTTTCTTTTTGTATCAAAAACTTTTCTTATTTCAGGGTTCATGATCAGGTCAAGGTATCTTTTTCTGTATCTCTCCTCTTTATTCTGAAGGCCATGCCATTTGTCCGGCAACGGAAGAATTGATTTTGTCAGCAGCTTCATATTTTTTATAAGTATTGACTGCTGCCCAGTCTTTGTCTTTATTATTTTCCCTTCAACTCCGACAATGTCCCCGATGTCTATGTACTTGCTGAAAAATCCGAAGTCTTTGTTTCCTGTTTCTCCTGCCTGAAGGACCAGTTGTATCTTTCCTGTGAAATCCATCAAATCAGAAAATATTATCTTTCCAATTTCTCTTTTGCTCATAACACGACCGGCAGTCTTTACACTTGCGCCAATTTTTGATTTGAGGCAGTCTGAGACCAGGTTTTTTTTCTCGAATCTGTAAGCGTAAGGATTTATTCTATTTTTTTTGAGTTCTTCTATCTTTTTTTCTCTTTCCTTGATTATCTCTTCTTCGCGTCCCATTTTTAATTATTGATTAGATATGCAACACCTTGAAGTTTTTAAAATCCTGGAATTTTTCGTCTTTTACCTCAACGTTTCTTATCTCAGAATGTTTTGGTCCCTTTTTGCAGAGTTCTATCATCTTGTTCACATCATCTGTGTTTCCCTCAAGGAACACTTCAATGCGGCCATCCTCGAGATTGCGGACAAATCCCTTCACGTTATGCCTTTCCGCATTTTCCTTCATAAAACTGCGGAAAAAGATACCCTGGACAGTTCCTTCAATGTAAATCCTTACTGATTTTTTCATGGCAGAAAAAGGAAATCAGGATTTATTAAGTTTTATCTGTTCACAACCCAAAAGTCCCCTCTAAATTGGCCAAGCCTGGACGATTTTAAAGACCGAAGGTCTTCTCAAATTCTCTCATCCTTCTGTATTGCATGAGAAATTCCCTTCCTGATTTTGTTATTGATATCCTCATACCCTTTTCGGTTTCCTCTTTCTTTATCAGCTCTTTCATTATGAGCTCCTCAATATAAGATTTCATCTGGCTGTGAGAAAGATTTGCCTTGTACATCAGATGCGTTGGTTTAATGCTTCCGCCCTTTTCTTGGGTTATCACCAGCATATCTGATATTATGTCCATACGACTTCTTTTCCTTTCCATATTTCCAAATCCTGATAATTAATGCCAGAAAAATGCTGTAGCTTATTAATTCTACCACATTTCCAAGGACAAATAAGATGTCTATTTCAGAAAGTATAAAAATAAGCTGGCTTAGAGCCAGAATGCTGAATGCAACAATTAAAATCTTGGTATTAAAGAATTTGTTTTCCCCGTAAATAAGGAAATATTTCTCAACTATGAGAATTAGGATGAACAATGCCGTCAGGTGGAAGAGATAAAAAACATCCGAATTCAAAAAAGAAGAGATAAGGGCAAAATACACAACAATCAAGTAATCTCCGATAGACTTTCTTTCCCTTGGAAGCTTGTATATTATAAATAAGCCAAGAAGAGTCAGGAAGCTGTAAAAGAAAAATCCCGCATAATAAAACAAGTCGACAGAATTAACTATCTGGCTTGTTATGAGTGCTTCCCCTATCTCCCTGCTCGGACCCAAGTCATAATAGAGAACCAGTTTTGTCAGGATTGTTGCGAGCTGTGCCAATGAAATAAGCCCAAGACCGGAGCTCAGATAGAGTATATTCCTGTTCTTGCTTAACCTGTAATATCTGTAGGCTATTATCGTGAATGTTATCAGAACAAGAAAGCTGAATATCTCTATTGTCACGTCTTTACCGATGAACCAATCTGGCGTAAACACTATTTTTACCATGTCTTTTCACTACTGCCTTTAAAAAGCAGTCCGTTTAAAAAGCTTGTGTAAAAATAGTCTATATATCCTTTCTCTACCAATTTTTCACAACTGATTTATAAAGTGATTTCTTAAGAAAACTAAGAAATATAGCCATACACCTCTCTTTTCACCTCCCTCCGCCGCGTTTTTCCTGACAAAAACGCGGAAAGGAGGAACATATTCAATCTCCCATACTCAATCCCCCCTTAGGGGATAAAAGAAGTGAAGATGATACCAGAAATGCTCCTTGATTTTATCGCAGACATTCCTGAAGATTTGCAGCAAGAAGTTTATGCATTACACAGGATAGGGGTCTCTATAGATGAGATAAAATATGTCATAAGCAGAAAATTAAAGAATTTTTATAATAGATCTAGAAACTTCTGATGTCCATCTCATTGTTCAGGATTGTTACGACCTGGCTTGCAAAATAGACCCTTGGCCCAACAGATACCATCTTTGAAATCTTTTTCAGCCTCTTCATCTCCTTTTGCGGAAGCCCGTTCTGGTCCCCTATTACAAAGGCGCTGTTTTTTCCTATTTTGGAACTTCTTATGTTTTCTCCTTTCTTGTCAAGGATAAAAATATCCTTGCCCTGTTTTGAGATTTCTTCTATAACATTCAGAAAGCTCTTTTTTTCTATAAAACATCCCGGAACAACTTCTGTTTTTTGCCCTGGCCTGTATTTGTAAAGTATCTTTTTTATCAGGTTATCAACTTCTAACTTCCTCAATTTTGAATCCTCATTTACCATGATTTCAATATGCTTCGGCGTATCAGCCATTCCATAGAAGAC
>JBBTAK010000015.1:0-1326 GCA_038044245.1 Nanobdellota archaeon | reverse complement strand
TTTTTCCTGAATTATTTCTTCTATCTCTTCCATTCAATCTTCCTTTCACCCCTTTCAAGAAGTATAAGTACAAGGACCCACTGGTTTTTATATCTTTCTTTCAACCGACGATGTTTCTGTGAGGAAACCGGTTACTTTTAAAAATGGCTTTTCATCCCCTCTTTAGTCTTTTTTAAGATGCCTTTTGCCATGATTAAAAACTCCTTTATTTTTTCCAGGCTAAGAGCAGTCGGTCTTGAGTTCTCGGAAAGTATGATAATCTTCTCATTCTTCACGAATTCAAACGGGCTGGCCTTGTGCCTGTCCACAAATTCAAACAGCTCCATTATGAGTCTTGTCTCTTCTTTGCCTATGCCATACCTTGCGGCGCATTTTTCTGTAAATGTCCTGAGATTCTCCCCCGAATCCTTGTAGAGATTTATCCTTTTGTACAGATATTCATACTGCAAAATTGAGGTTATGCAATGCGTAATAATTCCTTTTGTGTCTTGCAGTGCCTTCAAAAGGAGCCTTTTATCCTTTAGCAGAGGAAAAGTTACATAAACCATGTGATCCACTGTCCTCAGGTTTTTTTCAGCTTCCCGGATATTTTCAAGGAATTTTTCCATTCTTCAGAAAGGGGGAAAGAATTAATATAATTGTTGGTAATTGAAGACATATTTTGAAATAGCAAGCAGAAACTTAAAGAAAAATTAAAGGAAAAAACCCAGGGCTATCCTGAAAGCGAGAATCAGGATTATAAAGGCTATTATGTGTGTTGGCTTAAGCATGATCTTTGATTCATATTCCTCGTCAAACCTCATCAGGCCGCCGAACCCTGCAGGCATGTGTATCTTATCGTCAGCCATTGAAAACCTCCTGCCCAGAACCTTCGGTTCCGCACTTCCAATTCACAATTCCAGCATCCATAAGGAATACAGAAAGAAATAGTTTTTAAAAGTTGTTGTATTAAGGATATTTATGGAGCCTTATGATGCCAAAAAAAATGAAAAAGAGATTCTTGAATTCTGGGAAAAGGAAAAAGTCTACAGGTTTTCCCAGGAAAAGAAAGGAAAATTTTACAGCATAGACACTCCTCCGCCAACCCTTTCAGGAGACATGCATGCAGGGCACGCCTTTTCATACAGCCAGCAGGATTTCATAGCCAGATTCATGAGGATGCAACTTTCTGGAAAAGGCCAGGTTTTTTATCCATTCGGAACAGATGACAATGGGCTTCCAACAGAAAGGCTTGTTGAAAAGCTGAACAATACAAAAAGCAAAGAAGTTTCAAGAACAGACTTCATTGACCTTTGTCTCAGAACCCTAAAGGAAATAAGGCCGAAG
>JBBTAK010000014.1:0-6462 GCA_038044245.1 Nanobdellota archaeon | reverse complement strand
AAAGGGGTGAAAGGAAGATTGAATGGAAGAGATAGAAGAAATAATTCAGGAAAAAATAAGTGCTGACCACCTTCTGTATGTCAGCCTAAAGTACACGAAAACGTGCGATGTAATAATCAATCTGCTTCTGAGATGGAAAAAGATGATAGAGGTTGGGGTAGTCGGCATACTCAAGCATGCAAAAAAGAAGAAAAAAATACCGTCCATCCCCACAAACCCGATAGGGCAGATAGAGGCTGTCAGGAAATTGTTCAAAAAAAATGCTGATTTTCAGGAAGTAATCAATATGTATGAGATGTTCAGGAAAGTTGAAGAGCTGAAAAAAGAGCGGATTGGAGAATTCAGGAAAAACGTGACCCTTAAGGTCTTTTATCTTGGGGAAGAAGTGAACATCAACCTCGATAAGCTGAAAATATATGCGGAAAAGCTAGAAAAATTCATAACTACAACCAAGCAGTTTCTCGTGTCATAATTTTCATAAATAAGGCCATAATCTTTCTGACTTAACGATTAGTTTAGTTTTGCATCATAATAAGGTTTAAAAATTAGTCATCAATTACTATTTAGAGAAATCATAACTATACAAAATGTCAAAGATTATCGTTGTCACTTCAGGAAAAGGCGGCGTCGGAAAAACAACAACAGCAATAAATCTCGCTGCTGCAATGAGGTATTTTGATAAGGACGTCCTTGTCATTGATGGAAATCTCTCAACTCCGAATGTTGGGTTGCATCTGAATTCTCCCGAGGTTCCGGTAAACCTTAATCATGTCTTGACAGGAAAGGCAGAGCCGTTTGAAGCTGTCTACGAGCACGAATCCGGAATGAAAGTCATGCCTTCTTCCCTCTCTGTCAGGGAATTAAAGAAAACAAGGCCTGAAAAGATGAAGGAATTCAAGAAAGATTTCAAAAAACTTTCAGAAAATATAATAGTTGACTCTTCTGCAGGTCTTGGATACGAGGCAGTCTGCGCAATTGATCTTGCGGATGAGCTTATCATTGTGACAAATCCCGAGATGCCGGCTGTTACAGATGCTTTAAAGGCGGTAAAACTTGCAGAGCAGATGAAAAAACCTGTTCGTGGCGCAATAGTAACAAGAGTGAGAAAAGATGAAGTGGAACTCACACCAGAAGTGGTGAAAGAAATGCTTGAAATTCCTATTCTTGGCATGGTTCCTGAGGACATGGCTGTTCAAAAGTCTATAAAAAGCAAGACACCCTTGGTCAGCCTTTATCCAAAAAGCAGTGCTGCAAGGGCATACAAAGAAATAGCTGCAAAAATTCTGAATGTTCCATATGATTCTGACAAGGACAGGGGGAGTTTCTTCCAGAGGTTTTCAAGCTGGCTTGGATTTAAGTAAATCGTTTGATTCGGTAGATGGCTTGCGCTTCCACTATTATCAGACATTAAAAAAGAGTGTAATAATAATCTTTAAAAATAACTTAAATTTCACATTAAAGTAAAATCCCCATTAAGATTAAGATGATAGAAACAATAAAATTCTCTGACTGGCAAAAACTAGATTTGAGAGTCGCAAAAATTCTCAGAGTTGAGGACATCGAAGGGGCTGACAAGCTTTACAAGCTCTCTGTTGATTTGGGAAAAGAGCTTGGAAAAAGGACGCTTGTTGCGGGAATAAAGCCTTATTACAAGAAAGAGCAGTTGAAGAACAGGCAATGCATCATTTTCACAAACCTCGAGCCGAGAAAAATAAAAGGAATTGAAAGCCAGGGCATGATTTTGGCTTCGGTCAATGCAGACGAGAGGAAAGTTTTCTTATTGCAGCCAGATAGTAAGATAGAAGAGGGGAGCAGAATAAGATAATTGTTTATTCTATTTTCCTAAACAAAATTTCTTCTTTTTTTATGTTTTTTGCAGAAAACTGCTTTTTGATCTTCTCTGCAGTTTCAGGAATAAATGGCCACAATAATTCTGCAATTGCCTTTATGCTATCAGCCAATTCATAAAGGACTTTCTTATCATGAGTTTCCCATGGCTTTTTGTTTTGCACATGCTCGTTGCACAGATCTATGAATGCAAAAATTTCATTCAATACCTTGTCAAGTTCATAATCCGAGAATAACTTTTCAATCTTCTTTGTATTTAATTTAGCCAAAAGCTTATTTTTGCATTTCTCAGTCCCATATTTCTCCGCTAGAGCGCTCACTCTCGAAACCAAGTTTCCCAGCTTGTCGGCGAGTTCGTTGTTATGCCTTTCAGCCAAAACTTTTTCAGAAAAATCCCCATCTTCCCCGAATGGAATGTTTCTGGCCAAAAAATACCTCAAAGAATCTGTCCCATATCTGTTTACAAAATAAACAGGTGAGATTGCATTGCCGAGACTCTTGCTTATTTTCTGCCCGTTTATGGTAAAGTATCCATGAACAAAAAGAGTTTTTGGAAGCTTGTTCCTTGTTGCGAGAAGCAATGCAGGCCAGATTGTTGCATGAACCCTTATTATGTCTTTTGCCATCAACTGAACATCTGCAGGCCAGAATTTTTTAAACGCATTTTTTTCTTTCAATCCTGTTATGTAATTCCAGAATGCATCAACCCAGACAAAACAGGTATGATTTTTATCAAAAGGGAGAGGAATTCCCCACGAGACTTTTTCTTTCAATCTTGATATAGAAATGTCTTTCAGCCCGCTTTCTATAAAAGAGATTATCTCTTTTTTTCTTATTTCCGGAAGGATTTTGTAGGTTCCTGCTTTAATTAGCTTTAGAAGCTGGTTCTGAAAAGCAGAAAGCCGGAAAAGATAGGCTTCCTCTTTTCGTAGTTCAGGTGTTGTTTTATGTAAAGGGCATTTTCCATCGACAAGATCAGACTCTGTTTTATACTGCTCACAGCCGATGCAGTAAAGGGCTTCATAAAATCCCTTGTAAATATGTTTCTTGTCATACAGTTCCTGCAGCACTTTTTGAACCTCTTTTTCATGGAATGGGTTTGTGGTCCTCAGGAAATTGTCATTGGATATGTTCAATAATTTAAAGGCATCCTGAAACTCTTTTGCTATCTTATCCACAAACTGCTTTGGTGTTTTTCCTGCTTTTTCAGCTGCTTCCTGGACTTTCTGCCCGTGCTCGTCTGTTCCTGTAAGAAAAAAAACATCTTTTCCAGAAAGCCTATTCCATCTGGAAATTATGTCTGCCGCTATGGTTGTATACAAATGGCCCACATGGGGAGATGCATTTACATAATATATAGGGGTCGTAACATAAAATTTGTTCTTGCTTGCCATGCCATAAAAAGAGGAAGAAGATATAAAAAGTTAACTTATTCTGAGAGCAAGGATTCCTGCACCCCTTCTTCTTTCCCTAGAACTTTTGCCATCGAGTTAATTGTTCCATAAATCTCCCTGGCCGTGTCATATGTAATCTTTCCCATGACTTCTCTTATAATAGCTATGTAAATCTCTTCTTCAACAACCCCTCCAAATTTAAGATATGCTCTCCTAGTAGTCCTGTGTTTGTTTATGATTTCTTGTAATGTTTTTCCTTCTTCCGGGTACTTTTGTTTAAATTCTTCTATTCCAAGACTTATTTTTCTCGCTCCTTTGACAGCTTCGTCATCCCAGCTTAATTTAAGAAGTAATTCTGAATCTTCAGGCAAAGCTGTCCCTTTCTTTAATCTTTTTCCTAAATCTTCTCTCACTTGTTCAAATCTCCTGTTTGCTCGGTCTCCAAAGCTACCAGAGGCGCTTGCTAAAAGCTTCAGTGCTATCAATTTTCTTGTGTCGTCTTCAAGGGTTCCCATTAATTTCTAAGGAAAATGAGAATATATAAGAATTTATCAAATCTAAAATATAGATTAGAATATGCACCAGTGGTTTAATGGTAGAATTCAAGCTTCCCACGAAGAACTAAGATCAGGCGTTTGCCCAGCGGAACAAGCTTGTGGTCCGGGTCCGATTCCCGGCTGGTGCATTTCTATCATGAATGGGGGTATTTCCACCCCAGAAAACTATTTAAAGAAAACTAATTTTTACTATCCATGTTCGGGAAGAAAAGATGCGGAAACTGCGGAGAAAAGATTGAAGACAAATATAACTATTGCCCTTACTGCCAAGCCCCTTTAAAGGACATTTCTGAACAAGAGGATTGGGGGCTTTTAGGTAAGAATGATGCAATTGATCCAGAAGAGATAAGGCTTCCAGTAGGGCTTAACAGTTTGTTCAATTCTCTGCTAAAAAAGATGAACAAGCAGATGAAAGACATTGAGAGCCAGAGCCAAAGAGAAGAGAATATCACAAAGAAAAATGGAGGAATAAGCATCTCGATAAGCACTTCTGGAAACAAGCCTCCTGAAATAAAAGTCAGGAGTTTTGGAAACGTCCCGAAATTTGCCGGCGGAGAATTTGAAAATCAAGAGGGGGGAATCCAAATAAGGAACAAAAAAGAGAAAGTTAAACTTCCTGCTTCTGATTCTGGAAAATTCGCAGGGCTTCCAAAAGTCGAGCCAAAGACAAGCATAAGAAGACTTTCAAATAAAATCACTTACGAAATAAAGATGCCTGGAGTCAAATCCACAAAAGACTTATCAATAGCACAGTTAGAAAACAGCATAGAAATAAAGGCTCTTGCAAACAGCAAGGTATTCCACAAAATAATACCAATAAGCCTTCCAATAAACAAGTACGATCTTTCTAAAGGAATTCTTACATTAGAGCTCGATTCAAAAGAGTAAGAAAACTTATAAATAGTTAATCTTCTCTGAATTTTGGAGAGCCCGTAGATCAGCCTGGTAGATCGCCGCTCTGATAAGGCGGAAGTCCTCAGTTCAAATCTGAGCGGGCTCATTTTTCATTTTTTAGTTACTTTTAAAAAGCATTTTTCTATCTTATTCTTAGTATAACAAAATGACAAAGGGAATGTATCATTATCTAAGACAGGCATGGAAAAAACCAGATCAAAAGACCCTGAGAGAAAGGATGATTTCTTGGAGAAGCTCTCCTGCATTCACAAAAGTGGAAAAACCTTTAAGACTGGACAGGGCAAGGGCACTTGGATACAAGGCCAAGAAAGGCTTTGTTGTTGTCCGTGTCAGGTTAATGCGCGGAGGCCACAAAAGACCAAGGCCAAACAAAGGAAGAAGAGGGAAAAGGCTCCATACAAGAAAAAATCTTATAATGAATTATAGGTGGATTGCAGAGCAGAGAGCTGCAAGAAAATACAGAAATCTGGAAGTTTTAAATTCATATCTAATAGGAAAAGATGGGATATATTATTTCTATGAGGTAATTCTAGTTGACCCTGAAAGGCCTGAAATAAAAAATGATTCAACGATTTCTTGGATTGGAAAGCCAGAAAACAGGGGAAGAGTTTTCCGTGGTTTGACAAGCGCTGCAAAAAAGGCAAGGGGATTAAGAAAAGAAAAAATTGAATAAGACTTAAAAATATCTGATTCTTTGCTGGTTGAGTTTTATTTAAAACAAAAACAGGAAATGAAATACCGGCAACTGGCAGAGTTCTACAATGAGGCAAGCAGCACTACAAAAAGGCTGGAAAAAACCTCAATCTTGGCAAAGTTCTTGAAGAATCTTGATGAAAAAGACAGGGATGTTCTTTACCTGCTGCTCGGGGATATCTATCCGGAATATGACGAAAGAAAAATCGGCATATCAAGCCAGATTGCAATCAAGGCCATCTCGAAGGCCACTGGAATTAATGAGAAATCTGTTATCCAAAAATGGAAGGAAATCGGTGATTTGGGAAAAGTCGCAGAAGCTCTAGCCTCAAAAAAGAAGCAGGCTACCTTGCATGGACATGCTTCTTCTCTCACGACAGAAAAAGTTCTTGAAAACCTGAGAAAACTTCCTGAACTGGAGGGAAAAGGCACTGTTGGAAAAAAACTGGATTTGATAACAGAACTCTTGGCTTTAGCAAGTCCATCAGAAGCTCTTTATTTAATCAGAACAATTATTGGAGACTTGAGAATTGGATTAAAAGAAAGTACTGTGAGGGATTCCATGGCTGCTGCATTTTTTCCCGAGACAGCTAAGGAAAGCATAAAAAAAGTCCAGGATGCCATAGATAAATCCAATGACCTCGCAGCTGTCTTTGACATTGTCCGCGATGGGCGTATTAACGAGCTCGAAAAATTGCATCTCCAGATAGGAAAGCCGGTAAAGGTCATGCTTGCCCAGAAAGCAAAAAATGTCCATGAGGCTTTTGAAGCTGTTGGAAAGCCATGCGCAATTGAATACAAGTACGATGGATTTCGTCTTGTCATCCACAAAAAAGGAGACAAAATAACATTATTCACGAGAAGATTGGAGAACGTAACAAAGCAATTTCCGGAAGTTGCAGGATATATAAGAAAATATGTTCGGGGAGATTCATTTATCCTTGATTCAGAAGCCGTAGGTTTCGACAGGAAAACTAAAGAATACAAGCCATTCCAGGAAATAAGCCAGAGAATCAGAAGAAAATATGACATAGAAAAATTACAGGAAGAGCTTC
>JBBTAK010000013.1:12302-29595 GCA_038044245.1 Nanobdellota archaeon | reverse complement strand
AAACATACAGCTATTTGCAGGAATTATCGAAAATGCCGCCAATCCCTGTCTCGCAGGACTCGAATGCGGCGGCCTTGCAAAGGTAGCTTCTTATTTCACATTTCTTGGAAGGTTTGTCCAGGGACAGCCTGTCTCAGGACTTGCATTTTGGACAGGGTCAACAAATCTGCTTGAACTTACAATAAGAGGGGGATTCTTGCCAGTATTTTTACTTCAGGGTCTTACACACATATTGTTCTTCATGTTTTTATCAACGCTCTTCGCTGTTTTCTGGGTTAAAACAGCAGGAATGGATGCAAAAAGCCAGGCACACAATATTTCTGCTTCAGGATTGCAGGTCGCTGGTTTCAGGCAGGACGAAAGAATCATTGAAAGCATTCTTGACAGGTATATAATGCCTCTTACAATAATGGGTGGATTGGCTATAGGTCTTCTCGCTGCAATAACAGACCTTTTAGGAGCATTGGTTTCAGGAACAGCAATTCTTCTTGTAATAATGATAATGTTCCAATTCTACCAAAACATTGCGCAGCAGCACCAGATGGACATGACTCCTATGATGAGAAAGTTCATGCAGTAAAATTTCAGATATAGCCTGATAGATTTGATATAAAATAAGTTAATAGTAGTATTGATACCTTTAGCCTCTTTGGATTAAAATAAAGTGAGAAGTATTATATGAAAATATCAATCAATAATCTTCTTAAGCCCAATCTTTAAAAACTGATTTCTCTTTAAGGTAAAATGGATAACGAAGGAAAAGAAGGAAGCTTCAAACTGGTTTTTTTGGTGATGATAGTATCAATTGCAATAGCCACATTCTGGAACAGCTTCCCAATAATAAAGAATTCAGTCGGAGCTGTTTTAAATCCTACTGCAGGGGCGCTTCTTAACTGGAATTTGACATTTGGAATGACTATTCTTGTTTTCCTTCTTTCAATTTTCATGACCCTTATACAAAAATACACTACTGACCAGAAGACATTGAGAGAAATGAAAGAAGAACAGAAAAAAATTCAGGGGGACCTGAAAAAACTTGAGGCTGGCTCCAAAGAGCACACAGAACTCAGCATGAAATCCCTAAAATTCATGGGCCCGATGTTCAAGCTCAGCATGAGGCCGATAATCTACACTGCTGTGCCAATCATCCTTCTCTTCAGATGGTTCACAGACTATTTCGCTGTGACAGAATTCAAATTCTTCGGATTTTTGAGCTGGTTCTGGTTTTATCTTATTGGTTCAATAATCTTCAGCTCAATACTAAGAAAAGTCTTTGATGTTGTTTAAAGCGATTTAATTTTCAATTGCGGCAATACTTAAAAACAGCCTTTATTTTATCCTTTTACAAAACATGGAACAGGAAAAGAAACAGGAACTGGCTTTCAAATTGAACATGTTTGAGCGGCAGATTCACCAGCTGCAGGAGCAGATGGAAGCTGTGGAAAATGGGATAAACGATCTTGGCTCGATAAATTTCGGGCTTGACGAACTCAAAGGAGGAATTGGAAAGGAAATCCTCTCTCCTGTGGGAAAGGGAATTTTTGTGAAAACAAAGCTGGCATCAGAAGATTTAACTGTTGATATTGGGGGAAGAAATTTTGTGAAAAAGAGCATTCCGGAAACAAAGAAAATAATCGAGGAACAGGTAAAAAAACTGATTAGCATCAGGAAAGACATCAATGAAAGCCTGGAAAAAATAAGTGAAGAAATGGGAAAAAGTCTTAAAGAGTTTCAGGGCTTAAAATAACCTTCAAATTCATCTTGCTAAATTTAATCTTATTTCATTCTCCTGACAAACTCCCCATATTTCATCAGTCCCAGTTCTGTTATTATTCCAGAGATATATTTTTTGCGGACAAATTCAAATGCGGGATTCCTGATTTTTATGTTCCTGGGAGCCTTGTCCCACACCTCGTTAAGGCCCCTCTGCTCAATTGGAATCTTTTTCTTGGTGAATTTCCAGGAATCTGCAACTATATAGAAAGGTATCTTCTCCTCTGCAGATATGCGGGCAACGAGCTCTGAACCAACCTTATTGATTATTCCTTCTTTTAGAAGGGCGTCTGCTCCAAGAAGAACCCTGCTGACTTTTTTGAATACCTGATTATTTGAGAGAGCTATTCCCAAAGAAGAATCCACAAACATGGTGACTTTTATCCCTGCTTTTTTTAATTCATTGGCTGTTATTCTTCCTTGGTAAAGAGGCCTTGTCTCAGTCACATAAGCCTCAAATTTTCCTCCATTTTTATGGGAATAAATAAGAGCCTTTGAAACATTTGTTGAATGGCAGTGTGTGAAAATAATTTTATCTTTTTTTACCATCTTAAGAACAAGAGAGCTTATTTTCCCCTGAGCCAGTGAAAAATGTTTAAGGATTTCTGAATGCGATTTTTTTTCAGCCGTGGAAAGAACCTTTTCCATCATTGGTTCTGTTGGTCTTGCAGCAAGAAGGATTTCTTTGGTTCTCTTTCCCGGAAAAAGTCTGTAAGCCATCAATGCCGCTTTTGCAATGCTGCTTGCTCCCTGTATCTTGATTTTTTTTATATTGGATACAATTGTCGCAAACCTCTTTTTTTTATTCATGGTTTAAAGAGACAAACACAATTTAAATATGTTAAGTTAAATGCGCCAGAATCATATGATATTTAATGCTGATTAATCCATTTTATCATTAAAATATTGGATAAAAATTATATCACCAACATTTAAAAATTTACTTTTTTTATTAAGCTTATGTTAGAGAGCATGTTCAATCCCAGCAGGCTTGAGAAAGGCCCGTGGAAGATGTTTTTTATAGGAATTCTTTATGCATCGCTTTCGCTTCTTCTGGCCAAATGGTTTTTTGCGCGTGACCCTGTCCTTTCGCAGTACTCTGGGTTGATTGTCGTTACATTCTGCGTCATGTTCACCATTCCTTTCATGTATTTCATAATAAGGGAAGAGGAGGAAGAGGACGAGGAAGTCTTCGGCCTTTTAAGCGTCTGGAGAATCCATAAAGATGCCATTTACTCTTTCCTATGGCTGTTCTTCGGATTCATAATCGCCTTTGCTTTCTGGTACATCATCCTGCAGGATTCTACGCTTTTCAACGCACAGTTAGAGACTTACTGCATGATAAACAGCCCCGGAAGCATAGACCAGTGTGTTCAGAGATACGATTTTTCAAATCCGACAGGGGCAGCCACCAAAGGGCTGAGATTCCTTTCCATAATAGAAAATAACATCTATGTCATGATTTTCACCCTTATTTTCTCCCTCATCTTCGGTGCAGGGGCAATCTTTGTATTGGCGTGGAATGCATCTGTGATTTCTGCAGCAATTTCTATTTTCGCAGGGAACAAAATATCAGAAATCCCTGCAGGAATATTGAGGTATATGATTCACGGCTTTCCTGAAATAGCCGCATATTTTATAACAGCGCTTGCAGGCGGGATTTTTGGCGTTGGCATGATAAGGAACGGAATTGGGGGAAAAAGATTTCTGCATGTGATTGAAAATACAGCGATTCTTCTTTTCATCGCTTTGATCATTCTTATGTTCGCGGCTGTTGTAGAAGTTTATCTTACTCCTGCTTTGTTCAGCTGAATAAAACCAAAGAATTTCCTGAATAATTCGGGTTACAACTGACATTAATGCTAAAGGAGCAATTAAATATGAAAACTAAATCAAAGTATTTATTAAAATTATAAAACCGACTATTTGACGATAGATCCTTATTCTATAAGGTGTGACATCCTCCATGGGCTAAAGCCCATGGCGTCCTTTTATTGATTCTTCACATAATCAAAAACTCTGTCGAAATCAGCACCAACAGAACAGCAAAAATATCCGGCATTCCAGAAATTTCCGTTTGGATATCTTTTCCTTATATCAGGACAAATCCTAAATAAAAGGTATGAAGATAAACCTTTTATTATCTGCATTAGTTGAGAATCGGACATTGTCCTCGGACAATCAACAATAGAATGCACATGGTCTGGCTGGACATTTATGATGATTATTTTTATATCATGTTTTTTGCATGCTTCTTCTATTGCAACTCTGCAAAAAACCCTTATTTTTTCCTGCCTCATCATATTGTATCGATATTTTGTTGTTATCTGCACATGCTTCATATTGTTTCCAACAGATGTTGAATAGCTTTGGTACATTTTATCCTCCGTTAAGTTTATTTAGTTTAGAAAGCTACAGCTATTGTTGTGCTTTCAATGGGCTAGAAACCAGCCCATTCATAATCAAATCAAATTAGAAATAAAAAACTGACGCAATTCATCCTGCAACTAAAGTAACAGGATTTCTTGCGAAGACTTTAAAAACGAAAAAACGTTTTATTGCTTATAATGGTTCAAGTCTTGCTTTTGCTGTCTCTTGCCATAAGCTTCCTTCTGGCTTTTTTTACTCTTCCATTCTGGATAAGAAAGGCTAGGGGAGTCGGCCTTGTCTGGAAAGACATGAACAAGCCTGGGCATCCAAAAAATGTTACAGGCTCCGGGGGAATAGTTGTAGTCATAGCTTTTGTGGTGGGAGTCTTGTATTATATTGCCGTAAGAACCTTTATCATAAAAGACCCAAATGGGGTAAATCTTGAAATCTTCTCTCTGCTGAGCGTTATCCTTATCCTCACCATAGTTGGAATAATAGATGACCTGCTGGGATGGAAGAACAAAGGGCTGTCTAAAAGAAGCAGGCTTTTCCTCGCTTTCGTTGCTTCTGTGCCTTTGGTTGTCATCAATGCAGGAAACCCGACGATGAATCTCCCTTTTTTCGGAAATGTGAATTTAGGAGTAATCTATCCCCTCATTCTGATTCCGATAGGAATTGCCGGTGCGACGACGACATATAATTTCCTTGCAGGTTTCAACGGATTAGAGGCAGGACAGGGAATTCTCATCCTGGGGTTTTTATCTTTTGTCGCTTATATCACCGGCTCTGCGTGGCTTGCTTTAATTGGCCTGATTATGGTGGCGTCCCTTTTAGGATTCTTGTATTACAATAGATATCCTGCCAGGGTATTTCCAGGGGATTCCTTAACGTGGAGCATTGGTGCCCTGATAGCAGGGATGGCTATCCTGGGAAATTTTGAAAAAATCGCTGTTTTTGTCTTCATTCCTTATATCCTTGAAACAGTGCTGAAAGTTCGCGGAAAGCTCTCCAAGCAATCCTTCGCCAGGCCAAACAAAGACGGAAGCCTTGAAATGCCTTACAAAAAAATTTACGGGCTGGAGCACCTTGCAGTATATATTTTAAAAGAATTGAAGCCGAGCAAGAAGGTTTACGAAAAAGAGGTTGTTTGCCTTATACACTGCTTCCAAATTTTAATCATAGCCCTGGCATTCTTCATCTTTCTCTGATTAATAAAGATTTTAAAGCGTGATGCTCTCCCTGCATTAAATAACATGTCGGACGAGATAAACCTAAATATAGGCAGCATCCAGAGAATTATAAAGGTTTTTTTGAAGAACACTCCTGTTTTAGTTTTCAGCTTAATGGCCCTGCTCTCTTTTATTTTTAGTGTTTTCGGCCATTTTCAGGTTTCCTTAAAGATTGGATTTTTGACAGAAATTACGCAGTTATTTAGCCCTGCCATATGGGTGGTTTTAGGCCTGGTTTTGGCTGTATCTGCAATATTGGCTTACCATGAAAAATACAACCTGATGTTCATTCCGATTCTTGTCTGGATTTTGCTCATGACTTCTGTCGTCAGGACTGCGAATATCCCTGATCTCAGAGATGTTACAACAGGAGGATATACTCTTGGTCCTGATCTGGACCCTTTTCTTTATCTCAGGGTTGCGCAGGAGATAATTGACTTTGGAAGCCCTCTTAACCCTGATTATATGCGATATCACGGAATAAAGCCATACTACAACTTCATTCCATATGGAATTGCATATCTCTATAAATTTCTGTCCCTGTTTACAGACAGCTCCCTGGAATATGCAGCAATAATTTTTCCGGTTATTTTTTTCTGTGCAAGCATCATTGTGTTCTTCCTTTTTGTGAGAAAGATTTTTAACAGAAGGTCTGTTCTGCAGAAAAATCTCATAGCTATTTTTTCCGCGGCGCTGTATGCAGCCACTCCCTTGATGCTGCACAGGACAGTCGCGGGGGTTCCTGAACTGGAGAGCGCTGGCCTTTTTTTCTTTTGGCTGTCCTTCCTGTTTTTTTTATACGCATGGGAGGAAAAGGGTGAAAATAACAGCAAGGTATTGAGTAAAAGAAACCTGTTTGCCCTGCTGTCAGGAATATCCACTTCTTTAATGATTTTTACATGGGGCGGCTCAAAATTCATCCTCATGTCCTTGCCCATTGCAGTGCTGATAGAATTCATACTGGGAAAGATTAAGAAAGAGGAGATTACCATTTACAGCCTGTGGTTCTTGCCTTCTATCTTCTTTCTGGTCCTGAAATCTGGATTTTTTTCAATAATAGAACTTACGAACGGATTGCCTCCAACTTTTGTTTTTGCGGTTCTGATTGCAGGCACTTTGATAAACAAAGATCTTGAGGAAAAAATTAAGGGAGTTTTAAAGACAGATTGGATCTCAAAAGAAATGGTCTCTGTATTTTTTGTTGTATTGCTGGGTTTATTGGCACTTTTGATTGCAGATCCGGGTTATCTCTTCGGATTAATCGGCAGCATGAAAGAATCCCTTCTTTATCCATTCGGAAGGCAGAGGGTCGGCCTGACTGTTGCAGAGAATGCACAGCCATATGTAACTGACTGGCTTTCTCAGTTTGGAAAGGGATTTTTCTGGCTTTTCTTTTTCGGAACCATTTTCCTGTTTCACAGCACAATCGAGCATCTGGCCAAGAAAGAAAAGATAATCCTTGACCTGTCATTCATATTATTCATCTTTGGATTTATTTTTTCAAGGTATTCCTCTTCGAGCGTCTTCAACGGCCAGAATTTCATCAGCCAGCTTGTTTATTTTGGCTCCCTGATTTTATTTGCATTCTTTTCGTTGTCTGTTTACATAAAAAGGTATAAAAAAGGTAATCTGAACGAGCTGCTGGAAATTGATTTTTCCCATGTTTTCATATTGTCTCTTATCATACTGATGATCATCGCTTCCAGGGGGGCTGTAAGGCTCTTTGTTATATCTTCTCCTGTATTCATCATCGCGGCTGGATTTCTGCCTGTTGCCCTTTTAAGCTACTGGAAAAGATCAAAAGACGATATTTTCAGACTGGTTTTATTGGTACTCCTGCTTATTTCCCTGTCTTATCTTATCATGACTTTTATGACTTACGAAAGAACAACCTCTGAAAACGCCAAATTCAGCGTTCCTTCTTATTATAACATACAGTGGCAACAGGCAATGTCCTGGGTCCGCGAAAATACTGCACGTGACTCGATGTTTGTCCACTGGTGGGATTACGGATATTGGGTGCAAACTCTTGGAAAAAGGCCGACTGTAACTGACGGCGGCCATGACAATACTTATTGGGATCACCTCATAGGAAGATATGTGCTTACAACAACACAGCCGGAAAGCGCCCTTAGCTTCATGAAAACACACAATGTTTCCTATTTACTAATTGACTCCAGTGACCTCGGGAAATATACTGCATACAGCAGCATAGGCAGTGATGCCGTCGGAGAAGACAGATTTGCCCAGATTCCTATCATGCTCGTCGATCCTTCACAGACAATTGAATCCTCTGGAAAAGAGGCAAGGATCTACCGGGGCGGAGCTCCTGTAGACGAAGACATAGTTTATTCAGAGGGGAACAGCAGCGTATTTCTTCCTTCAGGCAGGGCATTTGTTATAGGAATGGTGGTAGAATTATCAAAGAGCAATGATTCTCTGAGCTTCAGCCAGCCTGCTGCCGTATTTGTCTACAATGACCAGCAGGTAAGGATTCCTGTAAGATATCTCTATTACAAAGGGCAGATTATCGATTTCGGGAGCGGGATTGAATCTGTAGCAAGAATGATGCAGGGAGTAACAGCGAGTGGCCAGCAAGGAATAAGCATCGACAACATTCATGCTGTGATTTATCTCTCCCCAAAAGTGTCTAAAGGCCTTTTTGCACAGCTGTATCTTATGGATGATCCTTTGAAAAAATACACGACATTGACACTGGCACATTCTGAACAGGATCTTTTTGTTTCAGGATTAAAGGCACAGGGAGTTGGCCTGGATGATATTGTTTATTTCCAGGGGTTCAGGGGGCCAATAAAGATATGGAAAACAGAATATCCTGAGAACATAGCTGTCAATGGAGAATTTTTAAAAACATCTGGCGGATTCGGGGAATTAGATAGCCTGAGATTTGTAAGATAACAAGATAGTTTTTTAGTTGCATAAAGCTTTAAAATAAGTTTTTTATAGGTGGTTTTATGGAAAGTAAGCATTCTGGACATTCCGGAATAGCAATTGCCATAGGCACAAAGGCAGAACTCATCAAGTGCATGCCTGTAATGCTGGAACTGCAAAAAAAAAGAAAAGCCTACTGGTTCATCCATACTGGGCAGCATAATCTGGGAAAAGTGTGCGAGGATTTTGGAATCAAGAAGCCGGATTTTATCCTCAGTAAAGAGCCTGACAGAAGCACAAAGCTGTGGTCAAAATTGAACAGGGCATCTCTTTTCTGGTTTTTTACCGTAGGCATTAAGATAAGAAGGCTGATTAAAAAACTGCGTCCAAAGTATGTGATTTATCATGGGGATACTATGAGCACTGCCGCCGCAGCAATTGCATCGAGCAGTTTTCTGAATTTTGGAAAGAGGTGGAAAAACGTGCATCTCGAGGCCGGCTTGCGCTCCGGCTCCTTATTTGAGCCTTTTCCAGAAGAGATTTCAAGGAAAATCAGCGACGGGTTTTCTGACATCCTTCTTGCGGTTTCAGATCTCTCTGAAAACAATCTGAAAAAAGGCAGGTATAAAGGAAGGATAATAAAAATAGGAAATACGATAATAGATTCTGCGCTTATTTCTTACAAAAAGGCAAAAAAAATCAGGCAAAAAAAACCGAAAGGAAAGTACGCGTTAATAAACATACACAGGCATGAAAATCTGGACAGCAAGAAGAGGATGGAAAAAATTGTGGAGATTTTAAAGAGTATTGGATTCATGGCGATCTGGCCCATTCATGCTAATACAGCGCATTTCCTAGAAAAATACGACCTGGCCGGTAATGTTAAAAGCATGAAAAATATCCAGAGAACTTCTTTGACAGATTACGGCAATTTCATACGCCTTCTGGCAAACTGCAGGTATCTCATCACAGACGGGGGCTCGATACAGGAAGAAAGCCTTGTCTTCAGAAAACCATGCATAATCTTGAGAAAAAGAACAGAAAGGCAAGAAGGGCTTTCCACAGGAATCAATTTTTTGACAGGGCTTGACGTCGGAAAAGCGAGAGAAATCATAAAAAAAATAGAAGATGGAAAAATAAAGGTCAAAAATTTCAGAAATCCCTATGGAAATCCCGGATTGAGCAGGAAAATCGTCGATATGCTGGAATGAGGAAAAATGGGAAGGGCAGATGAAAGTAACAAGACATTTAATGGGCTGAGATACATACCACAGTTTCATAAGACTTAAAAAGCGTTTTCATTTTTTTATGAGATGGACTGGAAGGAGAAAAAAGTTTTGATAACTGGAATAAGCGGGTTTCTTGGCTCTAATCTTGGAAGAGAGCTGCTAAACAAGGGCGCTGAAATCTATTCTATAGATAATTTTTCATATATAGACTATGAAACAACAAAGAAAAAAGTCCCGATAATAAATGAAGTCACCATAATCAGCGGGGACATCTCAAAAAAAGAGACATGGGACAGCGTTCCGGCAGACATCGAATACATTTTTCACCTGGCAGGCCCTTCTTCAATAACACTCTTTAAAAGATACCCTGAAAGGTGCTATTATGAAACTATTTTCGGACTTTACAACGTCCTTGAATTTGCAAAAAAGAACAAGGTAAAAAAAGTTGTATACACTTCAACAGGAAGCCTTTATGCTGGAAACAGGATGCCTCACAGGGAAGAGCTCTATCCAATAGGCTACAACCTTTATGCTGCTGCAAAAATAGCAATTGAAGCCTTGGCGAATTCTTATTCAAACGATGTAAAAAGCCTTGGATTAAGGGTATTTGCCGGATTCGGGCCGGGAGAAGAGAGAAAAAAAGATTTTGCAAGCGTTATCTGCCTGTTTGCAAAAGATGCCCTAGAGGGAAAAAGGCCCGTAATCTACGGAGACGGAAACCAGATAAGGGATTTTGTTTATGTAGACGATGTTGTAAATGCGCTGCTTCGCGGCGCAGAGATAGAGGAAACAGGCATAATAAATGTTGGGACAGGAAAGGGGATATCTTTCAACGAAATCTGGAAGACTATAAAAGACCATTTGGGCACAGACATAAACCCTGAATACATAGCAAAAGACGTCAATTACGTCGAGGAACTGGAGGCAGATATCTTCAAGATGAGAAGAATTCTGAAAATTGTTCCGCAGCCGACAGAAGAAGGAATAAAGAAATTCCTGGATTACCTCCAGAACAACGGATTTTAATCTGATATTTAACCAAGAGCTTCCCTGTATATCCTGAGAAGTTTTTTGTTTCTTTCATTTATGGAGAGTTTTCCTGTGGAAACAATCTCGAAGCTGTTTTTCCCCATTTTCTTTCTTAATTTTTCATTCTCGATGAGGATTGAGATTTTTTCAACAAGTTCTCTGACAGTTTCAGGATGTTGCTTTTTGACATCTCTGGCATATTTATCAAGGTCAAGCCTGTAATCATACCAGTTAATCGGGCTTTTAACCAAAAAGCCGTTATAGCCGTCTTTTACAAACTCTGGCAGAGTAAAATCATCTGTGCAGACTATGGGCAGTCCTGTCGACATTGCTTCCAGAATAGAGACACCATAACTGTCAACTGTTGTGGGCTGAACATAGATATCGCAGTCTCCGAAGATTTCTTCATAAAATTTGTTAGGGTCGGGTATGTTATCCAAATATTTCACATTTGGAAGCTTTAGCCTCTTGTTTTTAGGCACAATGCCTTTGTACTTTAAGCTCAATTTTCCAGGATATTTCTTATTGAGAATCTTGAATGCTTCCTGGAGGTCATTTCCTCCTTTGTCATAAAAGCCCCTGCCTATGAAAGATATTCTGACAGTGTCTGATTTTTTTCTTTTTAGCTTAGTCGTATGCCAGGCCAGATAAACAGTTTCTATCTTGTCCTTGAATCCAGAGCAGTCGATGTTTTCCAGCAGGCTTCTTTTTGCAGCCTCGCTTTGGGGAATGATTTTTTTGCAGTTTTCTGAAGAGAGGTATTTTTTGATCAGGGCCTGCATCAACGGCTTTTTCAGGTTTTTCCAGCTCAGTCCAGAAAAAGCAGCGCCGGATTCCACATCAACTATCCATGGTTTTTTGTTCAGGGGAAGAATTCCCCTTGTGGAATGAATTAGGTCATATTTCCCGGAATTCTTGATATACGCCATCCTTGGAATTCCGAGCTTATGAACCTGCACTATAGCAAATCTTTTCTTCCTCGTGAATTCGCTGTTATGGTCTCCTTTAGGGTGGTTATAATGGTATTTCACTCCCTTCGGCGGATGATTGAAAATTTCCGCAAATTGCGGATGCACTCCAGGATTAAAGAAAACATCTAGGTTTTTTTTCATGATAAAAAGGAAGCAAAGGGCAATTTAAAAGGGTTATGAACTGGTAATTTTAACCTTTTTGTGTGCAAAGAGATACAATGGAATTTCTTTTGTTATTTTATCTGTTTTTTCCACATTCTCATTCTTTAAAGAATAATAATTATACCCCAATCCTTTAAAAAATTTCATAACTTTGTCCGGGTTGATACCATATTTTTTGGTGTGCCTTTCTTCTATTTCAACAAGAATTAAAGGTTTAAATTTTCTGATGGTTTTTTTTGCTCCTTTAAAGACTTCCAGTTCAAATCCCTCAACATCACACTTGATGAAATCTATTTTTGAAATTTTATTTCTCACGAAAAATTTGTCTAAAGTGGTTATTTCTATTTCTTCAACAGAATCTTTGCTACTTTTCTGGATATTTTTGCCAGAAACATATGCCAAGATGGTATACTGAAGCGGAGTGATTATATCCTTTTTTTCCTCCTTAGCCCCAAGGCCTTTTTTTAACAGAGTAACATTACTCAAATTGAACTCCTTTGTTATTCTCTTTAGGATGTAATAGGAACTTTTTGCCGGCTCAAATGCAAAAATTCTTGCTTCAGGGTACAATTTAGACAGGAAAAAAGAGTAAGGGCCGTAATTTGCCCCAATATCAATTATTACCTCAGGATTGTGCACAATTTTAGGGATTACTGCCATTTCCGGCTCATAAAATTTTGAGAACTTTTTTACGAAGATGTTCTTGTCTTGGTATCTTAAGAATTTATTAAACTTGTATTTAAATTTCATATATCTCAGTTTGTTAACATTTTCCTGCCCAAGAAGATTAAAAATAAAAAGTCTTAATCGATTTTTTAGGTCCATTTTTTATAATGGCTTCTATCAATTTGCTTATATAAATTTAATTGTGCAGAATTTAATTACGTAAACCTTTTAAAGTTCTTTATTGCTCCCCTGAATATGAAAGCGAGCTTAATCTGCACAGTATGGAATGAAGAAGAAAATATTAGGAGGTTATTGAATTCCATCATGGCACAGACAGTACAACCTAATGAATTTATCATTGTTGATGGAGGATCAAAAGATAACACTGTAAAAATATTGGTGGAATACAAAAAGAATTATAAAATTCTTAGGATTATTGAAACAGAAAAATGCAATATTGCGGAAGGAAGAAATATTGCGATAAAAGCTGCCAAAAATGATGTGATAATAGGAGCCGACGGCGGTGGCTGCGTTTATCATAAAGACTGGATAAAAAATCTTATTAGAGGATTTAACGGACAGATTTGTTTTGGAAGAACTTTTCCTCTTGCAAAAAATAGGTTTGAAAGAATCATGGGAAAAAGCCTTACAAAAAACGGGAATTATGGATCTTCAAGGAACATAATAATATCTAAAAAAATATGGAAAGAGGTTGGTGGCTATCCTGAAGATTTTTATGGTGGTGAGGATACATTGTTCAATGAAAGAATATTCAATAAAGGCTACAAAGCTTCAAGAATTCCTGATGCCATTGGTTACAGAGCTATGAGAAGCACATATAGGGGGTTGTATAACCAATTCAAAAATTTCGGGCATTGGGATGGTGTTAATTATAAGCATTATGGAAAAGTTCCACGTAAATATCTTTTAGCTGTAATTTTAAGTTATTTTGCTATTCCATTTGGTATCTTACTTTCGCCCTTACTTTTCTTCTCAACATGGCTAAGAATATTTTATACTAAAAGATGGGGGTATTTTGTCGGATTTCATAGAGGATTGTTTTTTGGAAAAATTGAAAAATCAATCGTATCTGGAAGGAAGGAAAAGGAAACTGAGAAGGAAGAATTATAGATATCTTGTCTGATTCAGTGCTGATTCAATCAGATCTTTTGTACGGATTTCATCTATACACATTTTTGCATTTGTTCTTTCTTTCTGAAAACAACAGTAACATTCTGAACTAGGCTTTATTTTCACACCCTGCCCATACAACTCTATTTCTTCTGCAGAAGTTGGCCCAAAAAAACAAACAATTCTTTTTTTAAGAGCTGCTGCTATATGAAGGGTGAGGGTATCACTCGTAATCAATATATCAAGTGCGTTTATTATAGAGATAAATTTTCTCAATGGGTTTTCGGTTCCTGGATTTATTAGTTTTAAATCAAATTTAGTGTTTTTGATTATATTTTCAAAAGAGAGTGCCTTTGAGAAGAGTTTTCTGATTGTATTCTGGACAGAATTTTTCACCAGCCTGACTTTTAATCTCTTGAGAATCTCTCTATTTCTTTCTGTTTCATTGGGTCCACCCAGAAGAACGACGCTTAAGTTTTTTTTATGAAGATCTTTTATCAATTCTACTGTTTTTTCTATTGAAAGTGCCTTAAGCGGCCAATTAACTCCTGCCCCTGTATTTACCCCTATTAGAAAATGTTTTTCTGCTATCTCGTTCCTTTTCCTGAACTCGCGCGACAATCTCTTTTCTTTCTCCGTCATATTCAAGACCAAAGGGTAATTGTTTATTGGTAAATCAAGAATTCTAGAATATATCTCCTGGTATCTTTTGGAATTTTTCTTTTTCAATTCGTTTGCCTTTTTTAGGCCGAATCGGGATATTTTTCCCATGTCATACCATATTGCAACATCTTTTGTATAGGTTATTTTTCCTGTTTTAGATGTGTAGGGACCTGTAAATTTCTTCGTTTTTAATGCTGTTGCAAATTCGCAGGTTTTCTTATCATCTTCTGTATTTATTATCCAATCAAAAGATATTTCTCTTATCTTATTTCTGTCCTTTTCCCATATCAATAACTTATCAATATCTGGGTTATTTTGCAGAAGGGTGGAAGAATATTCTTGTGTGATTACATTTAATTCGCACTTAGGGTATTTTTTCTTCAATCCTGTAAAAAGAGGGGTTCCTCTCAACACTCCTCCTAAAGCGCCTAATTTAATGAACAAAATTTTCATATTACTAAGATTTCTGTCGTAAAAAAGAATAAAAAGGCAGTTATTTAAAGATTATGATACTCTTTTTCTTCAGCATTTTCCTTGCACAAAGTTTTTATTCCCAGAAAAAGATATAAAGCATATGAAAAACAGCCTGGATAAAAACATCTGCATGTGCAGGCACAGAAGGCAAGACCATCTGTCAGAAAGAAGGATAGATGAAAATCAGCCTCTGAGAAAGATCAAAAGGTATTTCCAATGCAGGATTAGGGGATGCTGGTGCAAAGAATTCAGCCCTAAATCGCAGCTTGGGGATTCAAACAATAAAAAAAGAAGCGCGGGAATAAAATTACTCATCAAAACTGTTTTTGCAGTGATAATCCTGGCATTATTATGGAAAAGCATTGAAAATCCTTCAGGCAGTCCATGGATATTTTTATGGGGAGCTGCAGGAGTTGCCCTTCTGTTTTGGATATTTGATGTTAAAAGAGAATGATCTTGGCATATAACACCCTGATATTCTGGCTATTAATATAGAGATTTCTGTTACATAAAGCTTTTAATTCTGCATTCTGATTCAGTTTGATGAATATTCTGTTGCTTGTAAAAGAGCGTAAAAAGGCTGGCTTTGGGGGTGTTGAAACACTCTTAAAGAATATTTCTGAGGAATTTAAGAAAAGAGGGCATGAAATAGATATTATTTCAAGGAATGATGACTTAAGACTGAAAAATACAATAAGATCTGTTTTTCCTATGAGAAAAAGGATTAGAGAGATTATGAGGAAAAAGAATTACGATGTGATATATACACAAGACTGGAACATGGCTTTACCTTTGCTTTTTCCATATCCACTCTACAGAAAAAAGCATTTTACATTTTTCCATGCCACGCAGCAGGGAAAGGCTCTTCCAATTCAGTTTGTTGTTGGCGCATTAATGAAAAAAAGGCTTCTTACCGGAGATAGGGCAAATCAAAAAAGATATGGTGCAAAATTAATTGCAACAAGCGTCGACATGAACAGATTTAAGCCACTCCACAAGAAGAGAATTTATCTTGGATGGACAAATAAGCCTTCGGAAGTTATAACCAAAGAAAAAATAAAAGAAATTGGAAAAAACTTAAAAATTCCTGTTTTGATTGCTGAAAACATTCCTCATGATAAAATGAATGAATTCTACAATAAATGCAAAATTTATGTCTGTCTTCCGCCAAAACAAGCTGGGGGCGGAGTCACATATATGGAAGCTATGGCTGCTGGAATTCCAAGAATTGTTGGAAACATGTATGCAGAGGGATACAAATTTCCTTTTGATAAGGTGGAAGACTTTCATGGCAATCTTGAAGAGGCAATAAAAAATTCTAAGGAAAAAAATTACAGAAAATGGATGAAAGACAGCAAAATTACTTGGAAAAGACATTCTGAAGAATTAATTAAATTTTTTACAAAGGGTAAGACAAATGGAGAAAATTAGAGTTGCAATACTTGGAGCAGGAAAAATAGGAAAATATCATGTCAGAGAATTTTCAAAGCTTGGAGCAGATGTTGTTGCAATTCTTGGTAGTACAAAAGAAAGTGTTTCAAAAACTGCAGAAGAGCTGAAAAAAGAATTTGATATCAATGTAAGACCATATCATAAAATAGAGGAAATGATGAAATGGGAAAGATTGAATGCTGTTTCGATTTGCACCCCTCCTGAAATGCATGAAAGTCAGGTGAAAATATGTTTGGAAAATAACCTCCATGTGATCTGCGAAAAACCATTTGTTGAAACCTATGGGAACGATTACAATATTGCAAAAGATCTGTTTGATATTGCTGAAAAAAGAAAAAAGATCTTAACTGTAAATACGCAGTGGGCTTCTATTGTTAATTATTTAAAAAGATATCCTGATTTGAGCAAACTAAAAACCATTTCAATTTACATGGAACCTGCAGAAAAAGGGATCAACATGATTAAGGATCATATTCCTCATTCAAACAGCGTTTTAATGGGATTAATCCCAAATGGAAAGGCAGAAAATATAGAATTTCTGTCTAAAAATGAAGATTTCATGTCTGTAAAGTTCAAGTTCAAAAATCAGGAAACAGAATGTGACGTGAGATATGATTTTAAATTAAGAATAAAAAGATCTGGAGAAATTTTTTTTTCTTTAAATGGAGAGTCATTCAGAAGACACATTGGCCCGGGTTATAAACAAGTATTTGTGGGAAACGGGAGAAGTTTTGAAATTGAAGATCCTCTTAAAGTTTCTATAAAAAAATTTTTGGAAGAAGTTCAAGGAATAGGTACATCTTTAGTAGGTAAAAAAGAAATTTTGGAAAACATTGCGCTTACAGAAAAGATTATTTCTGAATATATTATTCAAGAAAAAGAACAGAATGATACTGAAAAAGAAAAAAAAAGAATAGCTGTCATAGGAGGAGGGATATTTGGAAGTTCAATAGCACTGGAACTTTCAAAAAATTTTGGTGTCACATTATACGAGCGTTCTGGAGAACTTCTTTCAGGAGCATCTACAAATAACCATCTAAGGCATCATGGTGGTTACCATTACCCAAGAAGCAAAGATACTGCTATTGAATGTCTGAAATCCAGAGAGAGTTTTGAGAGAGAATATGGACCCTGTATAATAAGGCCCTTTAATCATTATCATGCGATAGCAAAGGAAGATAGCAAAACAACTCCTGGAAATTACTTAAAATTCTGTGAAGAATTAGGGCTTCCTTATGAGGTGGTTCAGCTT
>JBBTAK010000013.1:0-12292 GCA_038044245.1 Nanobdellota archaeon | reverse complement strand
TTGATGGAAATCTCATAAATAAAGAAAAAGTTTCGATGGTTGTCAAAGTTGCAGAGTATGCATATGACCCTAAAAAAATGCTTGAGATAGTTAAAGAAAAATTAAGAAATTCGGAGGTTGAAGTTAGACTAAATAGCAATATAATAGGCGGAGAGATAAAGAAGAATAAAAAAATATTAAAAATATCATCTCCTTTAGGGAATATAGAAGAGGAGTTTGATTTCATAATAAACGCTACATATTATAATTTTAACGCTTTTAACAAATGGCTTGGGCTGCCTAGAAAAAAAGTTCTTTATGAACTGGTTGAAATGCTTGAAATTGAGCTTCCTCTAAGGGAAAAGATTGGGTTGTCAATATTTGACGGGCAATTCGCCACTTTAATGCCAAGAGCAGAGGAAGGAAGATTTACTCTCGCGCATATAAAAGAATCGGTAATCAGCGATTTTGTATCAAATAACCTTGATCCAGAAGTGATGTTTTCCGGAGACATTAAAACAAATCAGGAGAATATTCTAAAGGCTTCTATCGAGGATTTTCCCGTATTAAAAGAAGCAAAAATAATTCGCCCAATTTATGTAATAAGGGCTGTAAAGGCTGATGTTGATGATACAGACGAAAGACCAAGCGAAATTATAAACCATGGAAATGGACTAATAACAATTTTCTCCGGAAAAGTCGTGACCTGTGTCGATATTGCCCAAAAAGTTGCAGAGATAATTATGTTTGAAAGCAATATTTCATATAATCGGGAACTTTTAGATTACAAAAAAGAACTCAACAAAAATTAAAAACTCAAGAAATCTGAGTTAAAAGTCCATAAAATCTAAAAACCATAATAATCATTAAACAAACAACAAAGATTTGACACTATATTATCTAGTATCATAAGGATTATAAATGCTATTAATTTTGAAAATTTATAAAGAATAGGTCCTAAAACCGCTTAAGAGGCTATCTAAAAATAAAAGGGTTAAATATCATGGCAAGAAATGTATGCTTGGCTCAGGTCAACAACAAATTTGGAGAGAACAAGGTATTTCTTCCTTATTCTGTAGGACTTCTGCAGGCTCATGCCCAGGCTCAGCCTGATTTAAGAGGAGAATACAACTTCGCCAGGTCTATATTCATGAGAGAGGACCCAAGCACTACTGCAAGATCTATGAACAATCCAGATGTTGTGGGGATATCCTGTTATATATGGAACTGGGAGTGGAGCCGGGCATTGGCAAAAGAAGTCAAAAGGCAGCATCCCAATTCACTCGTTGTCATGGGCGGACCTCAGGTCCCAAACCGCTCTGATGATTTTTTCCATGGGAATCGCAATTCACTCGTTAACATAGTTAGCCAGCAGACACCAAACCGCTCTGATGACTCTTCCCATAGGGCTCATGGACATCCTTTTGTGGATATCCTTGTACATGGGGAAGGAGAGGTTATTTTTTCTGAAATTCTTAGGGAGCGGCTTAAAGTAAGTCCTGATTATACAAAAATTTCTGGGTTGACAGTAAGAAAAGACGGAAGCTCGGTAAAGACTCTTTCAAGGCCAAGATTGACACCGGAAGAATTTCTTATGCTTCCTTCACCATACTTGGATGGGGTTTTTGATGGCCTTTTAAGAGATTTTCCGGATTTAGAGTTTCATGTTACCTCAGAGACTCATAGAGGCTGCCCCTTTTCCTGCACTTTTTGTGACTGGGGTTCAGCTGTGCTCACAAAAATGAGAAGGTTCTCTGACGAGCGCATTAGAGCAGAGTATAAATGGACAGCTCTACATAAAATTCCATTAATATATAACGCTGATGCTAACTTTGGAATTTTTGATAGAGACGAAGAACTGACAGACTTCTTGATTTCTCTAAAAAGAACTTTCGGATTTCCACAGCAGCTCAGGGCAAACTGGGCCAAGAATTCCCATAAGAGAATGTACGACATGGCTAAAAAACTGACAGACGCTGATATGGGAATAGGTGTTACCTTGTCTCTTCAGAGCCTGGACAAAAAAGTGCTGGAAAACATAAAAAGGAAAAATATAAAGTTTGATGATTTCACTGGCCTTGTCAGAAAGTATGAAGAGGCAAAAATACCTACTTATACTGAATTAATCCTTGCACTGCCTGGAGAAACTTATCAGACATTCACGAGAGGACTTGAAACTCTCTTTGAAGGCGGACAGCATGAAGGAGTCAATATTTACCTGTGCACACTCCTGCCAAATTCTGAGATGAGCAATCCGGAATATATCAAAAGATACGGGATAAAATCTATACGCTCTCCGATACTGCAGAACCATGCAACTCCCGGGGAAGATCCCATAAGAGAATTTTCAGACATGGTTGTTGCAACTGATTCAATGCCTCCTGAAGATTTCAGAAGAGCCATCATTTATTCCTGGGTAACACAGACATTCCATAGCATAGGGCTTACAAGGGATATTGCTAATTACCTGAAACAAAGAGGAGTGTCTTATCAGAGTTTTTATGAGGGTCTGATTTCAGAAAATCCAGATACATTGGTCGGGCAGCAGATAGCTGCGGCAAATAAGTGCCTTGACAGGGCATTAAGAGGAGGTGATTGGGGGAAGATAAATCCAAAGTATGGACAAGTAACCTGGCCTTTTGAAGAAATATCTTTCCTTGATATTGCAACAGGAGACCTCAAGCTTTTTTATGGGCAGGTTGAAAAGATGATTGGAAGAAAGTTCAGTTCCATTCCAAATGAGGTTATCAAAAGGCAAATGGCGAGAGTCAGAACTCCTGAGGAATTCAGAGGAGATGTGATTGAATATGCCAGGCAGGTTGTATGGTTCGGAAGAAAATTTGGTTCTGCCCTTAGGAATTTAGGGGGGAACAATCAAATTCGCACAAACCCTTACTCAGATATAGATAGCGGAATGCCAAGCGCGAATTAGATTACAAATGTTCTGACTGTATTCTTCCGTCCCCTCTGCCTGTATCGTCATCTATTCTTATGACATCATCCACATCTGGAGTTGATACCTCTTGCAGAATAACATTTGTTTTTGCTATAACCCTGTGCTTTCTCTTAGGAACAACAGTGAATGAATCTCCAGTGCCCATGATTTTTTTGACTATTTTGCCTGTATGGTCTTCCAACCAAACTTCCGCTTTGCCTTTTATTATGTAGTTTGTTTCTATTTTTCTTTTATGATATTGGTAACTGGTTTTAGTGCCCTTCTTTATGTATAATCTCTTGTAACAATATCCGTGCCCTTTTGGCCCCTGCCAGAGTTCAAGCCATATCTCTTTGCCCCAGGGTTTACTAACAGTAAAGGGAAAATCATATTTTTCATATCCTCTTGGGCGGGGCATTTTTGGCCTGTATATCTCATTCATTTTATCTTAAGCTGTAACCCCCGTCAACAACAATTGTCTGTCCTGTTATGTAATTCGCTTTGTCGCTTGCCAGAAAAAGAACTGCCTCTGCTATTTCTTCTGGAGATGCCATTCTTCCCAACGGAATTCTGCTGATTTGCTCGTGGATTTTTGGAGACATTGTTGATTTGGTCATTTCTGTTTGGGTAAAGCCAGGGGCAACTGCATTCACAAGAATTCCGTGAGGCGCAAACTCCTCTGCCATGCTTGAAGTCAGTCTGATAACTGCTGCCTTTGAAGCTGCATAAGCTGGCTTCCCTTCAACATGACTGAGCCCTTTAATAGAAGAGATGTTTACTATCTTGCCTTGTTTTTTTTCAATCATTCTTGGTATAACTGCTCGTGAAAAGTTTACGATTCCAAGAACATTTGTCTCAAAAATTGTTCTCCAATCCTCATTTGTCAGTTCCATAAATGTTTTGGAGGGGTTTATGCCTGCATTATTAATCAATACATCTATGTTTTCTAATCTGCTCACTTTTCTTTTAACTGCTTCTTCATCAGTAACATCACAACAAATGTAAGAAGAGCGTAATTTTGATGCTAAATCTCTAAGATTTTGTGAATCTGTTTTTCCATGCAAAATTACCTCTGCACCGTAACTTTTGGCAAGCCGTGCTGTTGCAGCCCCTATTCCTCTGGAAGAGCCTGTTATCAGTATTGTTTTATTTTCCAGCATAATGGTCTATCACCTCCATGATGTTGTTTATTATTGTCTCCTTTATGTCCTCTCTTTCGTTTATCTTTTCCATGATTTTTTTGTATTTTTCCGACGAGAAATGGTAATGCCCTGCTATGGTGCAGCAAAGAAGTTTGTTCTCTGGCTGGCTCGTATGCATCCACTTTTTCCATTTTCCCTTTTCATAAACTTCATTTAAGAAATCTGTGAAATCTATGCCATAAATCAGGCATTCGTTTAAGGTTGTTATTGTTTGGATGACTCCTAGCTGGGGAGCAATGTTCATTGCGTCCACAATTCCATCCCGCGCAAGAATATCTTCCTTTGACAGGTAATCTGCATTATGCTCCTTAAGCTTTATTCCCTTATACTTTAAGGTTTGTGATATTTTTTTAACAAATTCTTTGTTGAAATCTCCCACCTGATTCATCTCTTTGATAAGGCTTCCTGTCTGAACGACATAAAACTCGGGTTTGCAAAAGCTGGTAAAAAAATCAATCTCTCTTTCAACTTCCTGGAGATTCATCGGCCCAAAATTTGTCCCAAGGTTTTCATCTGTCCCAACTTCAATCATAACTCTTGGGTTTAGCTTGTAACAGTATTCTATTGCCTTTTTAGATTCCTCAAATTGCTGCTCCTTGGTTCCCTTAAAATTGCAGAAGTCTATATGAATGAGGTCAAAGCCGTTTTTTATGTCAGCTTCTATTGTCTTGTAGATATCTTCCAAATCATGTATTCCGTTGAATCCTGGACCGCAGTGATCCCTGCAGATTTTTACGTTGCTGTTTGGATAGGTGTGCTTCATTTTGCTGATAAAGTCCATGAATTCCTTTGTGTTCCATTTATTGACATAGCCGCCATTATGGTCTATCTGATTCTTTGAGGCAATTATCATCAGTTCCTTTCTTTTATAATGAGAAAACCTGAAAACCGCCTCGATTATCTCTGGACTCATGGGGCCAATTGCAAGATTAGAGTTTATCATTTTTTGGAGCGATAGTGTTCTCCTTATCTTTAAGAGATTTATACAGCATGCTTTTTCCAAGATAGTAAAGCATCAGATCAAATGGCTCTTTATGCAATGGAGACATATTCAGGAATATTAAAGAGGTGATAATTTTTATTTTATTCAGATCAAAATTATTTTTTTTTATAAATGATTCATATTCTTCTTTGGCTTCAAGCAAATCGTTTCTTATTGCATAATTGTAGTGAATGCTTGAACCGCTCATATCAAATGAAAAATCTCCCTTTTTTATCAATTGGTATGAGATTATCATACCACCATACAATTTAGCAAGATCGTAATATAAATCTCCAGCATTGATTAATCCGCCAAAGTCCTGTCTCCAGTCAAGAAGAATAAATTTTGTTAAGTGGCTTTTTTCATCCATGTTTACCAAGATGTTGTCAAACTGCAGATCTCCGTGAAATTTTACCGGAACAGAGTCATAGATATAATTCCAGTCAATTTTTTTTAGTAAATCCTTAAGAGGAGGGACCTGAACACCATTTATGTTGTTAATATCATCTGTTATTTGGGTTTTGTTATAAAACTCTTCTAACCTTTTTATTGTCTTGTCATGGTAAAATTTTTTGGTTGCTTCTTTGAATTCAGAAAGTTCGGGTTCAGTCAGATTAATCTTTTTCCATAACTCTCTTTTGGCCCATTGCAAAAAATCATTTACAATCTGCGAATTCAAAATTGAATAAAGTACTTGTCCATCTCTTTTTTTATAGGAATAAAAGTTCCCTTTATATTTATCAATTTCAGGAACAAGTCCTGAAAGATGTTTTGCCCTTTCAACTCTTTTCCTTGCTATCTCTGAATCAGCAAAAAATTTGATAACTTTTCCATCAACAAAATAAATAAATTCATTATTTTTACTGAAATCAAATCCTTGCCCACCGGAAAAATTTTCGTTTGTTTCTTTATAGCTGTCTAATTTCCCTGTATCAAACCAAGTGAATCCTATGGGAACAAGCCTTTTTTCGATTAATTTTTTGAATCCGTTGGAAACTTGGATTTCTCCTTTTATTGGCTCCCTATTATTTTCAAGCGCATCCCAAAAATGTTCATAATCTTTAACACCAGCCCAGCCAACAAAAAGATATTTGTTATCGCATTTTATTTTGTCATCTATCTGATAAACAAGATTGTTTTTTATTTTTACTGTGCAATATCTCTCTGTTTCTTTTGTTGGAGCTACACCAAACCAGTTTTCTTCTGGTTTTGGAACTTCTTCCAAAATTAGAGTGTCTGACACTGCAAAGATAAATGGACACTGCAGATGTTCCTTGCAGCAAAGAAGCCCATATCCCGGCCCTGTTCCAGGGCCGACATATCTATCAACTTCAACAAATTTTATATTTCTGTTTGGATGCGCCAGAGTCAGATAATCTATGACTGTTTCTTTTTTATGCCCGACGGCAATGACTATCTCGATGTCTTCTGGGAATTTTTCTATAATATAGGATATAGAGGCCTTAAAATTTACCGGAAGAATAGCAACATTAGCATGCTTTGTCAAGTCTCCCATCTGGCTAGCAACGCCACCAGCTAATATACAAACCTTATAGTCTTTCATTTTCTCTTTTGCAACACACATTAGCCGCCTGTAATGCTCCTAAACTAAGCATTCTTGCTGGCTAATTGTCTATATTGGACGAATTTGATTTATAAGGTTTGTGAAGATAAGATATTATTATTTATTCCCATATCTTTAAATAAGAAAATATTCTAAAAATTTATGCTGGAAAAACCTTTAATGGCTTTTGGAGAAGTTCTTTGGGATATTTTTCCAGATGGAAAAAAACTTGGCGGAGCGCCACTAAACTTCTCTTATTATTTCAAAAAAGCCGGCGGAAATCCCAAAATCGTCAGCGCGGTTGGAAATGATATTTTAGGAAATGAGGCCCTAATGGAAATCAACAAATTAGAATTAGATACTTCTTATATCCAACAAATAAACAGACCGACAGGGAAAGTAAACATATTATTGTCGGCGGAAAACCATAAATTTAAAATATTAAGAGGTGTTGCGTGGGAAGATATTCACTATCCAATTAATGAACTAGCTACTAAATCATCAGGTATTTATTTTGGAACTGTTGCAAGAAGTTCCCAAAGAAATAGGAGAACCTTAGATAGGTTGTTAGAAAAAACTTGGGGTAGAGTTATTTTTTTGGATTTAAACTTAAGATATGGTTTTTATAACATTAAAGACATTAGTAAACTTTTAACACAAATTAATTATCTAAAAATAAATGAGGAAGAAGCCAGAACATTAATGGCTTATGAAATAGTTAAGGTAGGCGGCGAAGAGGATATTGTCGAGTCTCTAATTAAGAAATATGGATTAAATGCTTGTGTAATAACTCTTGGAGAAAGAGGCGCTGTTAGTGGCGATAAAAATGGAATTTTTAGAGTAAAGGGGATTTCTGCAAAGTCTGGAGGGGATTCTGTTGGTTCCGGAGATGCGTTTGCAGCTTTCTGGCTTGCTAATTTGTTAAATGGCATCAGCATGAAAGAGTCATTAAATAGGGCAAATGAAATTGCATCACAAGTAGCATCAGAAAGGGGAGCGATTATAGAACTATGATTGTGTGGCTGCACTACCAACTATTTCTTTTAATGCATTAAAGTTTCTATCATTATTTGTAGCAATGACTATGTCTGCTGATTCTATATTCTGTTCTTGGTAACCTTGAGATGAGAGTTTCCTATCTACAATTTCATAGCATCTGGCTATTCCACCAGCTTCAATAACATGTCTTAAACCTGCAACATCAAAGGGTCCGCCAATTGCTGTTGTAACACATCCAACTAACGTAGGTCTTCCGGTTGCGACATAAGCATAATGACCTCCATTTGTGTAGAAGGATGCTACTTTTCCTCCACTTGATTCGATGGATCTTGAGAGGCCTCTTCTGCCTTCTGGAAGCAATATTTGTCTTTTTTCACCATTTAGTGCTTCTCTTTCAAATCCATGATCAACATCAACAAGAACATGGGATCCTTTTAATCCTTCTTTATCATTAACCCTTATTTGTCTGCCTTCTTGAGAATCAAATCTTTGGGTTTGATAGTCAAATCTTTTTAAGAAAGCGCCGTTTCCTTTTGAAGAAAACCAAAATCTTCCTGTTGAGGGTTCCATAGTTGAGCAGGCTAGAACTTCTTTCACCAAAGCATCATATGCAGCAAGGATAATTGTTGGGGTTGCTCCACCCATCAAAAATCCACCTGTCCCATCAAGAGGATCATGATAAATTTTTAAATTTGAGTTGGGATTTCCAAGAATTCCTTTTGTTTCTTCTTGTTTTAAGGCTAATTCTGGAAAGCCTGCAAGAATGATTGGCCTCGAAATAGCCTCACTTTCTTTATCTACTATCGTCACCGCTGTTTTATCGCCCTTAACTAAATATTTTGATAAATCTACATCGCCTAAAATTGCTCCCCTAATATAAATCGCCGCAGGAACCAAAGCATCTTCAGAAACTTGTCTGAATTTTATTGGGTTAAAATCTTTATCCATTTTAAGTAAAAAATCAATGTAAATATCACTATTTAAAGATTGTTAAGACCAAACCCTTACTCTCCCTTATAACCTTCCCCATTAGGATAATTTTCCAGGGCATGCTTATAAGAATTTTGGTCTCCAGTATCAAACCAAGTAAAAACAACGCCCTTCATTCCTTTTTCCATAAGCCCCTTAAAACCATTTGAAACCTGAATCTCCCCTTTTATGAGAGATTTATCCTTTTCCAATGTATCAATAAAAACATTGTAGTCTTTTATTCCTGCAAGACCGATAAAAGCATATTTGTTGTCGCATTTTATCTTGTCATCTATTTTAGATATCTTATTATTTTTATCTATGGTTGCAGAACAAAATCTGCTGGTATCATCAACTTCTGCAATGCCAAACCAGTTTTCATTTGGTTCGGGGACCTCTTCTTTAATCAACGTATCTGCAGCAAAAAAGATAAAAGGACATTGAAGAAGATGTTTGCATTCCAAGACAGCATAACCTGGTCCTGCTCCTGGTCCTGAATGTTTTTCAACTTCAAAAAAGACAAATTTTCTTTTTGGGTAAGCATGAACCAAATAATCTATGATGGTCTCCTTTTTGTATCCGACAACAACAACCATCTCAACATCTTCTGGAAATTTTTCAATTATGTGGCAGATAGAAGGCTTGCCCTGGACAGGAATCATTGCTTTGTTAAAGGTTTTAGAAAAATCCCCCATCCTGCTCCCAATTCCACCAGCTAAAATACATACTTTGTAATTTTTCATTTTGGTCTTTTCAAAACCATGGTTGCTTGAATTATTTTGAAAAGAACTTGGGTTTTTAACTATATCCATAATTCTGTTCATATTATCAATTGAATAGTCCACTTCATCTTCTTTAGGCGGATTTATCTTTCCTCTTCCCCATGAAATCCAGGCAATTTTTGCTCCTAAATTTTTTGCTGGAAGCAGGTCAGTCTCATATCTATCACCGACAACCAAAGTTTCTTGAGCAGAATGATTTAATTCTCCTAAAATTTTCCTGTACGGCTCTGTTTTGTCATAATCTGAGACAATACAGATTCTTTTGAATATATTTTTATCTATCCCTGCCATTTGCATGTTTTTTAATTGTATATCTTCTTCTCCTTTGCTGACAACGGCAAGATCTGTTCCCAGTTTGGACAATTCATTCAGCATCTTAATAACTCCTGGAAGTGGCTTAATTCTTCCGTCAAAATTGAAATTGTATATTGCATCTCTTCCGATTTCCATGTATTTTTGATCATAAGAGCCAATTTCAGTTAAGTATTTGCTTATTGCTTCTGGAACATTTTTAGATCTGCTGTTTATTTCAGAAAGTCTTCTCATAGCATCATCAACAGAATCAATTCTCAGCCCTTTGATGGTCATAGCCTTAATTGCTTCTTTGATTGTAACAGGGAATGTTGCACCCCATTTGTCAATCAAGCAATCATCTAAGTCAAAGATTACGAGTTTTATCATAGGTTTATTTTTTATATGGTCATTTATATAATTTATGATGATATCATATATTAAACCATAATCATTTTTATAAATGAATTTGGTTTTGCGGTCAAATGATCTCCTGGCTGGAAAAGAATAAGGTGGTTCCTTGGACAATAACAATATTTATTTTTGCATTTATTTTTTATATTTCAAGTCTTAGTTTTCCTCAGCAACTGCCAGGTCCGCCGAGCATTACGGCAGCTGTCTACCACATATCTGCATTCTTTCTTCTGGCTATTTTTATTTTTATTTCGGCGCTCAACAGGAAATGGGATTCAAAGAAGATAGTCCTGTCTGTGTTTATAGCAATCGTCTATGCTGGATTGGATGAGCTCCATCAGTATTTTGTCCCTGGAAGATTCACATCTTTTAGTGATTTTCTCCTGGACATGAATGGAATGATCTTTGCCTCTTTGGTTTATTTTATATTGATTGAAATAAAAACAAGAAATCATAATTTTATCTGATATTTTATTTCTATTTTTTTTATCCATTCTTTTACTGGCTTTATTGTTGAAAGAATTCTTTTTATCAGATTTCTCATCCTAAACTGATAGACATATGCCTCGTAAAATGGGAAATTCCACCAGGTTCTTGTAAAATAAAAATTTTCTATTTTTCTTTTTCTTTCATCAGCAGCATCTTTAATTTTTTCCTGGTCTGCTTTAGGATTTATATCTATCTTCTTTATTCTTTTTTTCCAAAAGAGAGGGATATTTTTAATCGAGATTTTTAAATCTGTTCCGTTTTTTGTATCTTCAAAAGAGAATTTTTCTTTGAGAGGGTTGATATTGACCCATCCTTTTCTGTAATTATCATAACCATAAGCAATTTTTATCTTGTTTGCAAAAAATCCTGGCGGTATAAACAGAGGAGGAACCAATCTTGAAGGAACGAGATATCCTTTTCCCTTATTATGACTGTAACCGTCGTAATGGGCAAAAAGTTCTTTTTTGGCGAGCACAAGTATCTGTCCTGGCCTTTTCTTTTTAGGGATATGCCTATGAACATCTTCAAGTTTCCATATTGGTGCAGATTCCGGGATTTCAGCGTCAACCCAGTAATTAAACAGCCTTTTATTTGCAATTTGCATGGAAGAAAAATATCCGTTTGGATATTCTGAAACAATCAAATCATCATTTTCCTCAAGAATGCTTGAAGCTGGAAAGCCTATATCATGTATGGTTGTACCTTTTCTGGCCATATGCAATGGTTCTGGAAAATGGGAATAAATAACGGAAACGTATTTATTTTTTTGGGCTAATTTCTCTGCTTTTTTCAGGCATTTTTTCAGAGTTTTAACGTCGGGAGCAATAAATGGGTGGTCATTATTTGCTGCATAAAAAATCCAGTCATCCTTTAAATTGTTTATTATTTTAGAGATTTTTCTATATTGGCCTATTTTGACACTTTGGCCATGAATGATCATGGCTTTAGGCCATAATTTTTTAACAAATTTTTCAAAAATCTTCTGTTTTTTCTTATTCTCTGGAACAATTTCATATTTTATTATAACATGAGACCATTTGATTTCGGCATGGCTCGCGAGGGAATACATGGTAACATCCAGTCTGTTCTGGAATTTATAATTGGAGTCTGATTCCCTTATATTGTCCAGTTCAGAATAAAAACCCTTTGGCATTAATTGAGCGTCTGATATTCTATTATCAAAGTAGAGTATCATTTTATTCTAAAATATCTTTGAAAGAATGTTTTTAAAGATTGTTAAAGACAATCACACATTAAAGAATATGATAAAAACGGTTAATCATCCGGCATATGTTATTTTTCTTTCTGTTTCGGTCATTCCGTATTTTTTGGCATAGAAATCGTCCTTTAGTCTGTTCCAAAGTTCTTCGCCTTCGTCTGTACCTAGCAATTTTTCTGCGCGTTCAATTTCAGGCCATCGATTTCTCGGAAGATTAACATAAAGATTGTAAACTCTTTGAAGTCTAAGCATTTCTTCTTCTTGGAGGTATGGAGGGGGCATTCTTAAAAGAGAACCGCCAACAAATGAATTTGTTTGAAGATTTGAATCAAGCCAACCCTCTTTTATAGCATCATCTCTCAATTTTGTTCCATGATAAGGAGTAAAGAGATTAGGCGCGACAGAATCGAAACCGCCAAGTTCCCTATTAAGATTTATTGTATCAAAAACAAGCTCTCTGGTTTCAT
>JBBTAK010000012.1:0-5101 GCA_038044245.1 Nanobdellota archaeon | reverse complement strand
GAGCCATAGACCCAGGAGTGAGGTGCAGAACCTGCGGTGGCCGCCTTAAGGAATGTTTAGGACACCCGGGAACCATAGACCTCGCAAGGCCTGTCATTCATCTGAAATATGTCCCAATGATTGAGCTGGGGCTTCGTTGTTTTTGCAAAGAATGCGGAAAGCTTCTTCTTTCTGAAAAGGATGAAGAAAAATATCCCCCAAGCATCAGAATAAAAAAAGCAAAAGATGCGAAAAAATGCCCGCACTGCAACTCTACACAAGAAAAAGTCAAGCTCGACAAGCCAACTACTTTTTACAGGGGAAAATCACGAATATTCCCGACAGAAATAAGGGAATCCCTTGTCTCAATTCCCGACGAGGAACTGAAAAAAATAGGAATAAATCCTTATTATTTCAGGCCAGAATGGGGGGTTCTCACGATTCTTCTCGTCCCGCCTGTGACTGTAAGGCCTTCAATAATACTTGAATCAGGAGAGCGTTCTGAAGACGACCTGACGCACAAGCTTTCAGACATAATTCGTGCCAATCAGCGATTGTGGGAGAACCTGAATGCAGGAGCTCCCGAAGTAATCATTGAAGACCTCTGGGATTTATTGCAGTTCCACGTAACAACATTTTTTGATAATACGGTAACAAGAATCCCGCCTGCAAGGCACAGGAGCGGACAGCCATTAAAAACGATAACAGAAAGAATAAAAGGAAAAGAGGGAAGAATAAGAAAAAATCTTGCAGGGAAAAGAGTCAATTATTCCGGCAGAACTGTCATTTCTCCAGATCCGGCAATGCAAATCAACGAAGTCGGCATTCCATATGAAATAGCAAAAGTGGTCACTGTTTCTGAAAGCGTCAATGACCTTAACATAGATAGGATGAAAAAAATAATAGAACGCGGAGAAGTTTATCCTGGCGCAAATTATGTCATAAGGCCTGATGGAAAAAGGAAAAAAATAACCCCTGAGTTGAAAGAAGAAATAATCAATGAGCTTGTTCCTGGATACAGGGTTGAAAGGCATCTTGAAAACGGAGACATTGTTCTTTTCAACAGGCAGCCTTCTCTTCACAGGGGAAGCCTTATGGCTCATTATGTAAAAGTCCTCCCGGGAAGGACTTTCCGATTGCACCCAGCTGCTAAAACTCCATACAACGCCGACTTCGACGGTGACGAGATGAACATTCACTCTCCACAGACAGAGGAGGCAAGGGCAGAGGCAAAAATCCTTCTCGAAGTCAAGAAAAATCTGTTTTCTCCGAAGAACAACACAAACTGGATAGGATGCATAAGCGATGCAATAACCGGAGGATATCTCCTCGGGCTTGACGAATTCTCAAGGGAAGAGGCAAATCAGCTTCTTTACAATTCGGGAATAGACCATGAAGTTTCAAAAAAAAGCGTTGCTGGCACAGAAATATTCTCAAAGATACTTCCAAAAATAGATTTCTCAGGAGAAGGAGTCAAAATAGAAGACGGAGAGATAACAAAAGGAATTATTGACAAAGGGCTTTTCGGAGATGAAGAAGGCCTTTTAATAAAAGAAATAGACAAGAAATTCGGAAGAAATGTCGCCTTTGACACGATAAGAAAGGCTTTCAACCTCGGAAAAAATTATCTTACAAAAAGAGGGATAACTATTTCCCTCGATGATTTTGACGTGGAACAGAAAGTAATCGACCTTTCCGAGGAAATAGTAAAAAAAGCAGAGGAAAAAACAAGGGAAATAATTGAGGACTATAACAACAAGACTCTTGAAATAATACAGGGAAAAACTCCTGAAGAATCCAGGGAGATAAAAATCCTAAGGGTCTTGAACGAGGTAAGAACAAGAATAGGTGAGATTGTCAAGGCAGAATTTCCTGAGGATAATCCAGTAACCCACATGATAAGGTCCGGAGGCGGAGGAAACATTCTGAACATAACCCAGATGGCTTGCTGTGTCGGCCAGCAGGATCTCGAAGGAAAAAGAATAGACATAGGATTCAACGACAGGACTCTTTCATTCTTCAGAAAGGGAGACTTAAGCCCAAAGGCAAAAGGATTCATAAGAAGCCCTTTCATGAAAGGATTGAAACCTGAGGAATTTTTCTTCCAGGCTATAACAGGAAGAGCTTCTCTCATGGACACTGCATTGAGAACGCCCCGCTCTGGTTACCTTTACAGAAAGCTGGCAAATGCCCTCCAGGATTTAAGGAGAGAGTATGATGGCACGATAAGAGACAGCAACAACAACATAATACAATTCATTTATGGTGATGATGGGATGGATGTTTCAAAGCTGCACACGGGCGAAAAACTCGAGCCAGGAGAGGCAATAGGAATAATTACCTCTCAGAGCTTTGGAGAGCCTTCAACGCAGATGGTCTTGAGAACATTCCACTTCGCAGGAGTTTCTGAAATGCAGGTCACCCAGGGCCTTCCAAGATTGATAGAAATTTTCGATGCCAGAAAAAAGCCATCCAGCCCGAAGATGGAAATCTACCTGAAAAAAGAGTATAACAATGAAAAAGATGCCAAAGTGCTCGCAGAAAAAATAAAAGAAATAACCATAAGCGACATAGCTTCTGAGATAAGCATAGACTTCTCTGAAAAAAAGATAGAAATAAAAATAGACAGGGAAGGCCTTCGACAAAGTCATTCTTCCATAAAAAAAATTGTGGATAGTTTGAAAGAGCTCGGCTTTTCAAGCAGGGAGAAAACAGATTACATATCTGTGGCTGCTGGCGAGATGAATTTCAGGGAAATATACAAGCTAAAGGAAAAACTGAAAAAAACCGTTGTCTCGGGAATAAAAGGAGTAAAGCAGATACTCATAGTAAAAAAAGAGAACGATTACATAATCATGACTTTGGGAACTAATTTGAGAAAAGTCCTTGAGATGAAGGAAGTCAATCCCCAGAAGCTTCTTTCAAACGATCTCCATGAAGTTGCAGAAGTTTTTGGAATAGAGGCTGCAAGACAGATTATAATAGAAGAAATCCAGCAGGTTTTGAACACCCAGGGACTGGACATAGACAGGAGACATTTAAAGCTCGTTTCAGATGCAATGACTAATACAGGAGAGGTCAAGGGTGTTACAAGAATAGGAATCATTGCCCAGAAATCCTCTATTCTTGCAAGGGCAACTTTCGAAACACCGATAAAACAATTCGTCAATGCAACAATAAAAGGAAACAAGGACCAGCTTTCAAGCGTCATAGAAAATATTATTCTCAACCAGCCAGTGCCTGTCGGAACAGGATTGCCGGGCCTTTTGGTAAAGGTTGTCGGCCCTTTGGTAAAAGAAGAGTCTGAAAGAAAACACGCGAAGAAAGAAGTCATTGAGGAAGTTAATAAATAAAAAGGAAAAGAAGCAGATAATTTTAATATAAAACCATCATCTGGGTTTATTATTTTTGTTGATGATTTAAAAAATGTTAACCATAAAAAACATCATTGCTATTGCCAAGATATAAAATTTAACTAAAACAAATCCAATATCCCGGCTAAATAACAAAGGTTTATAAGACAATTTTATTTCTTCTCATGAGAATATGACAAGCACGATAGACATGCAGGACATTCGCTATCTGAACCTGTTTGAGAGAATAATGGGCGTTAGAACCAGGTTCTGCTTCAAGTACAACGAAGCAATAGTTTTTTCTGTTCCGAGGGAGCTTGTTTCAAAATCCATCGGCGAAAACGGCAGGAACATAAAAAGAATGTCTGAAATCCTCGGAAAAAGAATTCGTGTGATTGCAGCTCCCAACGGATTGCAGGATGCAGGAATGTTCATAAAAGCAACGATAAGCCCGCTGACAATCCGGGGCTTTGAAATAACAGACAACGAGATAATTGTGGGCGGAGGAAAAAACAAAGCAGCGCTTATCGGAAGAAACAAGCGCAGACTTCTGGAAATGCAGAAAATAGTCAAGGATTTTTTCAGCAGGGATTTCAGGATTGTGTGAACAAAAAGATATTTATAACGCCTCCATTTAGGTTCAATAAATGCCAAATATTTTTGAATTTGTTGACAGAAGAGGTAGGAAAGTTAGTTTAACAAAAGATGGTTGGAAGCATATAAGAGTAGAACATCCGAATGTTGAAAGTTTACAGGAAATTGAAGACACATTAAAAAATCCTGATAAAGTAATTAATGACCAGGGGGAAGGTAGCGAATATTTTTTCAAACATTTTAAGCATAAGAAATGGAAGTCTAAGTTTTTAAAAATTATAGTTAAGTATATAAATATGCGAGGCAATATATTGTCGGTTCATTTTGTAAGAAATATAAAATGACGGGAAATATGAGAATTTATTACGATGAGGATGGAGATTACTTAGAGATTTTTATAGGTGGGCCTAAACCAAATTATGGAGAAGAAATTACATCCGGAGTTACCGTATTTAAAGATGAAAAAACTGATGAAATTATTGGTGTTGGGATAATAAATTTTAGAAAGAAATCAAAGGATTTAAAAGATATTGAGCTAAAATTGCCTTTTAAGATTGTTTCTGCTTCTTAAAGATTTTTCGGAAAGGATTTCAGGATTGTTTAAGGAATTTCCAGTAATCCTTTGAATTTTTCAGCTTCTCTTGATAAAAATACACTCAAAAACATTTTTAAACTAATTTCAGCACCTAGTTTTATGGGACTGAAAAACGCGCTGAAATTCAAGAAAAACAGGAAGAAATTTAGATGGAGTGACAGCAAGTATAAGGCTAAAACCCTGAATCTTTACGCGAAGGCAGACCCTCTTGAGGGAGCAAGCCAGGCAAAGGGAATTGTTCTCCAGAAAATCCAGAAAGAGGCAAAGCAGCCAAACTCTGCAATGAGGAAATGCTGCAAGGTTCAATTAAAGAAAAACAGCAAGGTAGTTACTGCATTCATACCTGGAAATCTCGCACAAAAATTCATAGATGAGCACGATGAAGTTCTTATAGAAAGAATTGGAGGCAAGCAGGGAAGAACAAAGGGAGACATTCCAGGAGTCAGATTCCAGGTGATACAAGTAAACGACCAGCCCCTTCACTTGCTTTGGCTTGGGAAGATAGAGAAGGGCAGAAGATGATGAAAGAAAAAATTGTAAACAATTTTCCTTGCGTTGGTTTTTTAACAAAAACGCACCG
>JBBTAK010000011.1:43138-56474 GCA_038044245.1 Nanobdellota archaeon | reverse complement strand
ACCAATCCTGCTCTCGTTCCAGTCGTAGTCGCCGCCTTCCAGCCTGTCACCGTTTAAGCTCCTGTAGGAACGCAAGCCAGCAACCCTTAAAACAGGTTCTTTAATACTACTAAAACTCCAAACATTAACTCCTCTTTTATAAAATTTTGAAGATGCTATTTCTTTGAGATTTCTTGATTTTTTTTCTTGAGTATGTTCTAAAACTCTCGCCAAACCGCCTTTTGCAAAAACATCGCAATCCTGAATACCTCGCTGGAAGGTTTCATAAGGAGCAAACCCAAAATCATTTGGAAATCCAAAGTCATTTGGTAAAAGCCAGATTCCATTAACTTTTTCAGTGCCATTCAGCATAGACTTAAGAATCTTCTCATCAATTATACATTTTCCTTCACGATTTTTTGGAGGATTTACGAAAACTCCTTCAGATGTTCTTACAATTAAACCAAGCTGGAGCCATGCTGGGTCAAAAATATCTGGCTTTGCAAGATTTCCAAAATCATAAGCAGCCGCTGAAATTGATTCAGGAATTGTTGGCTCCCTGAAGGAAATTCTTTCTCCTGTTACAGGATGGGAATAAGATTCTTGCATCTCTTTGATATTTCTTCCAAAATAGCTTGGTCCGAAGGCTGGGTAAGAAACTGTCAAGTCATTGCCTTTATGCGGAACAACGAGCAGTCTTCTTACGGGAAATTCTGCTTTTGGTTTTATCAGGCCATACTCTGTCTTTGTCATGTTTTTCCCAGAAAAATGAACTTTATAAATTTTAGGATTTTGTTACTATTATAAAATTAATAATTCAACCAGAATACTTCTTCGCCAGGTCTTTTAGCCATTTAATCCTGTCCTGCTGCATGAATGCCTGAAGAGTTTTGTTGTCTAGGTCAGAGCTGTAAGAATAATTCACCCATGTATCATCCCTCAACTGATATGTGATTATTATAAAGCCGTTCTTTATATTTTCCTGCTTTATCTCAAGGGAAATGTTTCCGAATTCTTTTTCAAGAACAGCTGTCTCTTCCTGAGTAAGTTCTGTTGTTTGAGGTATCAATGGTATCTGCTTTGTAACAGTTGTTTCATTTGTTTCTGTGGTTGCTGTCTCAGGCTCTTGAGTTTCTTCTGTTGTTTGTCCTGTTCCCTCAGATATCGGTTCGCTTTGGGTGGAAATTTCAGTTCTATCTCCACTCTCATTATCAATGCTTGTCTGAATTGAGGCAATTTCTTCTCCTTGATAAAATATTCCAACTTTAAGTTCCCCTTTCTCAGCTGAAAGGTTTAGGCCATCAAGATTTATTCCAATTTCTTTTACCCTTGTTCCAATAAAATCAGAACCAAATCCTGTTTCTTTTTCCGAGTATGCTGTTGATACAGAAATAGTGTTTCCCTCTGTTGTCATGAGGACAGAATCGTCTGTAATCTGTACAGAACTCGTCCTGACGCTTCTTGGTTCAAGCTCTGCCCTTTCTCCTTCCTGCAGTTCGTATGTGAATGTATTTCCCGAAGAAACGCTTCCCTGGACTTTTTTTTCAGACTCTGTTAAAACATCTCCTTCCTGTGCAATAGGAGAAGAAACCAGCAATGTGAAAAAAACTTCAGGATACACTTCTCTTTCACCGGGAATTCCAAAGCCTTCTCCGGAACCAGAAATATTTTTTCCATTAACAAAAAAATCACCTTCACTAGTTGGCTCTGCAATAATGTCCTTGATTGTATACTCATATTTGTTCCCTGAATTCTCAAAAACAAGAGTGGAAGATGCAGGAATCAACTCGCCTTCTTCCAAAGAAAGTTTGAGGTCTCCGGAAAGAGCCTTTCCTTCCTGGTAATTTGCATTCAGGTCAAGGACAGAATATCCTGTTCCTGTTGATCCAAAATTTCTCTGGCCGATAAGATATGCTCCCAAAACTATCAGAAGAATAGCAGGAACAATCCATAAAAACCTCCTTATGTCTGCCTTTTTCTGGCCGTGGTATTCTGAAATAACTTTCCCATCGACTCTTTTGCTCTGATACAGGTATGGCCCATATATCTTGCCGTCTTTTTTTATGTACTTTTCATAAGCCATTTTGTAAGGTAACCGACATCTTATAAAATAGTTAAATATATTTAAAAGCTTTTATTGAATTTTAGAGCTCTATTGAATTAATAGACTTCTTATTTGTCGTTTATTAAAAAAGCCTTTTAATCATCAAAAATTACTGTCCGCAATTTTGGGCTTCCCAGATAGAATACCCTTCGTTTGGGTTTATATTTGGAAGGCTTATTGAGTCATCAAGCCTTAGATAGCTTATGTTATTGTTCTGAAGATAATGTGCGAAGGTTATGAGGAAGCATCCTGTTTCCGCAGAATTGCTGAAGTTTGCATAACTGTTTATGTAATTTGTTACAGTATCATCTTTTGGCAGATCATGGCTGTCAAAGAATATGTTGTTCCAGACAGAGTTTATTGTCCCTGTATTTAAAGGTGGATTCAGATTACACAATCCACTTCCGTCTGGAGAAAATCCCTGCTCGCATCTGCAGTCAGCTGCGCATCCGTTTGGCAAGGGTGTTCCATCGCATTCTATTCCCGTGTCTTCTGCAACTCCTTCCCAGATGCCATTGCAGGTAGGAGGAGCTGCTCCTGTACATTGCATGGTATCAAACTGGCATCCGGAATCACAGCTCAGAGTTCCCCCGACAAATCCAAGACCAGTGCATGTCTGTCCCCCAAGATTGTTGCCATCACACTGCTCATTGATTCCATTTGAATCTGGATTTTGTATCAATGCATCTCCGCAAATTCCTGTCCCTGGATTTCCTGTCCCTCCTGCACCAGATGGTGGATTTCCACTTATGATTGCAGTGTCTGTGACTCCTCCAACTTTCTGTCCTCCTGAATCATAGATTGGCGACACAGAAACCTCGTCTCCACGTCCTATTCCTGGGATTTCAGAGGAAGTGAAAGTGAAGGTTTTTCTTTCCAGCTCGTTCAGCACTCCAATTCTGTCTACTATTACGCTGTCTGTATCATTTGAAAATATGAATCTGATTCCGGTAATTTGCCCTCCACCTGCATTTCTTTTTACATTGACAAGAACATCTGTTCCAGATACATAAGCGCTTTGGATCTGCAGGTTAAATGAAAGTTGGCTTACTCCTGTTTGAATGTCTCCGCCGCCTCGTGAAAGTATTGCACTTATGACAGCCCAGACAATCGCAATTGTAACAAGGACAAGAAGAATCAGAAGAAGATTGCTCACGACAGCCGACAGTCCTCTTTTATCCCCAATTTCAGCCATTAGCAGAAATAGTTTCTTTTGTTTATAAAATTAACAGATTGTCGTATTCCTGGCTTAACAAATCTGTTTTGACAGACTGCCTGTTATTGTGCAGGAGAAGTTTCTTGTGACTGCTGCAGGCATTCAAGTGCAACAAGGGTGATTGTCTGATTTCCAACAGGAACAGGGAATGCCTGGCATTTGGCAACTACGTTAAGGATTTGGGAAAGGGCTATAGTTGCTCCCTCTGTCTGCCTCTGGACATTGTATCCTGTAATCTTTGGCTTTATGATAAAAGCATAAACCATTATCCCTGCAAGAACTACTATTATGAGAATAAGAATGGCTATAACGACATTTGCCCTCTCTGCCATGAACCAGTAGAAATATATATTGTTTAAAAGCTTTATGACAGTCCAATTATTTAATTTACAGTTGTTATTTCAACAATTGTTATCACGTCTCTCCAGGAAACCTCTCCTATTTTTTTTGCTACAACAGAGATGACATCTCCTGCCTGGAAGCTGACAATTTCTTTTGACTGAACATCATAATCTTTTTTTATTCCAATGCTGTCTGTGCTTAGTGTATTTCCGAAATTTATTGGTTCTCCATTCTTCAGGACAATCACTTCTATCTGGCCAGGATTGCTCTGGATAACTTCCAGGTTTGTGGAAACTGCTGTTATGCTTCCGTCTCTCACCATGACATAACCCTTGGCTTCGCTTGTTTCAACTCCTGTAGCTGTTTCAAGGAATCCTGTTTCACTCATGACTCCAGGATGCCCAAAGTCAAGGAAATTTCTTCTGTCCTGCGCAACTATAAGGTCTCCCTGTGAACGAAGCTGCTCGACAGAATAGGTAACAATATAAACCTGCTTGTCCTTGTTGTTTTCAGAATAATTTATTTCATAAATAGCAAGATTTGTGTCACCGACATTTTCTATATTGACGTCTTTTGGAAGGGAATCAAAATCCACTTGCCTTATCTCCTTTATGTCCTGAGATTCAATCCCCCTTTTTGAAACAAAGTCTCCAACATACTCTGAAACTTTCTCTCCAAGTTCTGATATATCTTCATCGCCAGCCTGGGCGGAAATTGCAAGGGCACCTATTACAAAAACAAGAAACACAGCAATAAGGAAGACAAGCCATATTTTCATTTTACCTCTTTAACTCTTGAATTGATTTATGTGCACTCTTAAAAGAATTAGGTGTTATATTTAAATATTGTGCGGATTAGAGTAAAACATGCATGACGCAAAAAAAATAGTGACAAAGGAAAAACTTGAAAAATATAAAAAACTTACAGGTGATGCATTAAATATGGCTAAGAAATCTGTTATGAAGGACAAAAATAAAGAAGCCGGTGAGATTATAAAGATGGTTGAAAACTATCTTTCTGATTCAGAATATTTTGAAAAAGAGGGGGACTTTGTGAATGCCTTTGCTTGCCTGAATTATGCCCATGGATGGCTTGATTCTGGCGCAAGACTTGGCATTTTTGATGTCAAAGATGACGGGCTTTTTACGATAAAGTAATTGCTCGCTCCGCTCGCTTGAGATGCATTCACTCGCTACAGCTCGTTTCAATTCTTAATGAAAGTGCTAAAAAACTCTGAAAGAAATGAGGCTAAATTTATAAACAATTTTTCCTTAAAGATATCATGAAAAAAGTCGTTGTTTTCAGCCTTGGGGGGAGCCTCATAATTCCAGAAAGGGTTGATGTTTCCTTCCTTAAAAAATTCAAGAAGTTTATCCTGCAGAATGCAAAGAACTACAAATTCGTCGTTGTCTGCGGTGGAGGAAGCGTTGCAAGAAAGTACATCGCAGGATTGGCTAAAGAAGGAGTCTCTCTTCATCTCCAGGGGCTTATAGGAATAGCTGCAACAAGGACAAATGCGAGATTCATGAATTATTTCTTTGGAATGGACTCTGAAAAAGGAATTCCGCATAAAAAAGAAGATATAAAAAAATTGCTGAAAAGCAGAGATATTGTTTTTTGCGGGGCGCTGACATATATAACAGGCGCTACAACAGATGCGCAGGCAGCAGAGATTGCCGTTTATTTCAAGTCTCCATTCATAAATCTCACAAACGTTGCAGGCCTTTATGATAAAAACCCGAAAGAGCACAAAGATGCGAAGTTCATCCCTTACATATCCTGGAAAGGATTTCACAAAATGGCTCTGAAAGAGAAATTCAGGCCAGGACAGCATTTCATACTTGACCAGACAGCTGCAAACATCATCATGAAAAACAAAGTCCCAACATATCTCCTGGGAAAAGATCTGAAACAGCTTGGGGCTGTCCTCCAAGGAAGAAAATTCCACGGGACGATTATTGATGGCTAGACTCCTCTACTCCTTTTCTACTGGTAAAGAACTCTCTTGGATAACATTCAGAAAATGTTCTACAATAATCTCCTTCTTCTCCTTTAGAATCCATCAATCCAGATTCCCTAAATCCAGAATCAATAGCCTCTTTTAGAGCATATAATTCAAGTGGTATTTTTTTATGCTGTTTATTGTAGAAAGGCACTAAAGTAACAAATAGATGTGCAGCTTTTTTATATTCTTTATTCTGTAAAGCTGTTTGAATTTGTTTGAAAGATGAAGATAAAATTTTTCTTTTAATTTGCTCTTCTAACTTTAAAATTTCTTGTGGAACCATTTTCCCCTTATTAGAATACTCTTGCCTAATAAGAAATAAAGTATAATCGGCAAGCAAAGGTTTATCCTTATTTATTAAAACTCTTGCTTCAGCTAATCCTTTTGTTAGTATTTCTTCAAGGGAAAGCCTCGGTGTTATATTCATATTTTTATAAGATTTGGTTTATATTTAAACCTATCTATTTGTTGTTCTTTTATAGAAGTAACACAATCTGGGCGTGGACATTTTGGGGTGTTTTGAACAGAAAAATGATTTGGACAACCCAATTTTTATAAATACATCTTATCTCTTTAGGCAGAAAGCTAAAAGTGGAAAGATTTATATACATTATAATATATTATAATAGATGGAAACCATAATCAAGCACGCGAGGGAGGTAGGAACCTCTGCAGGAGTGATACTACCAAGAAATTGGCTGAATAAACAAGTAGCTGTGACTTTATTGTCTCCTTCTTTTACTGAAATAATCAAAGAGGTCGTGGTTATTTTGGCAGAACATGGTTTAAGTGAAGAGATAAAGGGAATATATCTCGTGGGGTCTTATTCAAGAGGAGATCAGGATATTGACAGCGATGTAGATGTATTAGTAATAACAAGCAAAATCAATAAATTGATTAACCAAGATAATTATGAGATTATTCTGATTGCAGAAGATAGTTTCTCAAAAGACCTTTCAACTAACCTGAATTATCTAAGCATGCTAAAAGAGATAAAAGTGGTAATGAACAGGGAATTAATTGAAAAATATGTGGATAAAAGTACAGAATTGAATCTCAAAAAACTTTTAAAGGAAAATGAAGAGATACTTAAAATAAACAAGGAAAGCACTGAAATTTGCGAGAAAACAAAGAAAACTATCCCAGACGGAATAGTTTATTCGGTGATATTGAGGTTAAGGGAATTGTATATGATAAAATGCCTTTTAGCAGGAATGGGTTATTCAAAATATGATTTTGTCAGGATTGCTGGAGAGGGTGCTTATTCAGCCTATATTAGAGTTAAGAGGAATAAAAAAGAATTTAATAATGTCTTTCCTGTAGAAATAAAAAGGTTATTGGACTTGTCTGAAAAATGGCTAAAAGAACTAAAAAAATAGGAAAAGGAATTGAGAATCTTAAAAAGCAGATAGATGGGCATTTTTCAAAGATTGAGAAAGATATCAAAGAAAACAGAATTGAGCGTGGTTTGTATCATACAAAAGAAATAGACAAGAGTCTCCTAAAGGCATTAGAACTTAAATTAGGGATTTTGGGAATAAAAGACAGGTCTGTTGAGGTTTATAAAGAAAGATTGAGAAGAATAAAGGAGGGTTTGATGAGAAAATAAAAATGGAATACGTCTTTGTTTCAGGAAAGGATTTCAACGAAGCCAGGAGAGGAATAAGGGAACTGAAAGGCAGCGGAAAAACCATAGTTTTCAGCAGCAATGATGACGAGCTTGCCAGAAAAGTCCTTGAAAAAGAAGCCATAGGCATATTGCTGATAAACCAGAAAAACAGAAAAGATAGGGCCAAACAGAGAGATTCTGGCTTCAATCATGTTCTGGCAAAGCTTGCAAAAAAGAAAGACATTGTAATAGGAATAAATCTTGATGAAGTCTTAAAAGCAGGTACAGAAAAGAAAGAAAAGGCAGAAATACTCTCCAGAATAAGGCAAAATATAGCCATATGTAATAAGAATAGGCTTAAAATGTCATTTTTACCTAAATTAAAAGATGAATATGGTTTAAAGGCTCTCGGGCTTGTCCTCGGAATGCCGACCTGGATGACAAAAGAACTGCAATAAAAATGTTAAATAGAGACTATGTTAATATGAAAAATATGGTAAGTAGTGATAAGATTATTCTTACATTAAAAATTTCAGTTAAATATGAGCTAAGCGAACAAATTCGTTAAAATGACTGAGAATACAAACAAAATCCTTGAATCTTTAAGCCCAAATGAAAGAAAGATTCTGCCTTATCTGGAAGAGAAGAACATCACAGAAATCTGCAAAAGAACAAACCTGGACAAAGTTTCTGTGATAAGATCTCTGAGATATCTGAAAAACAAGGGCCTTGTAAAAATCTCGGTAAAGCAGAAAAAAATAGTCGATGTCGGAGTAAACGGAGCATTATACAAAAAAAAAGGGCTTCCTGAAAGGCGGTTGCTTGCGCTTTTGGAGGAAAAAAGAATCATAAAAATAGAGGATGCTGAAAAACAGAGCAAACTTTCTGAAGAAGAATTCAGGGCTTCTCTTGGAGCTTTGAAAAAAAAGGCATTCATAGAATTAAAAAGCGGAAAGATAATTCTTGCTGCCAACAAAGAAGAAATTTCAAAAAAAAGTCCTGAAGAGGCTTTTCTTGAATCTCTCCCTTCAGAATACGATTCCTTGAGCAATGAACAGAAAAATATTCTTGAAACACTGAAAAACAGAAAAAACATAGTGGAATTAGCTGATGAAAAGATTACAGAGACAGAAATCACAAGCCTCGGAAAAGAGATGATGTCTCTTGGATTCAAGGGAAAGGATTTGATAGAACAAATAACTCCTGAAATTTTGAAAAAAGATTCCCTGTGGAAAAACAGGAGATTCAGAAGATATGATGTTACTATGCCCTTGCCAAAAGTAAGTGGGGGAAAAAGGCATTTTGTCAATCAGGCAGTGGATTATGCAAGAATGTTATGGACAGAAATGGGTTTCAGGGAGATGTCTGGAAACCTTTTGGTGACTTCATTCTGGAACTTCGATTCCCTGTTTACAGCGCAGGATCATCCTGTAAGGGATATGCAGGATACCTTCTTCATAAACAGGAAAGAACCTTTGCCGGAAAAAGAGCTGGTTAAGAAAGTTCAAGAATCCCATGAAAAAGGTGTTTTAGGCAGCACAGGATGGAACTACAAATGGAATGAGGAAGAAGCAAAAAAGCTCGTTTTGAGAACACACACTACATGCCTTTCTGCGCAGACTCTTGCCAGAATTTCAAAAAACGAACTTCCTGCAAAATTCTTTGCGATAGGAAAGTGTTTCAGAAATGAAACTGTGGATTGGAGTCATGGATTTGAATTCAACCAGACAGAAGGAATAGTTGTAGACAAAAAAGCAAATTTCAGGCACTTGCTCGGGTATTTGAAGGAATTTTTTGCAAAAATGGGATTTGAAAAGATTAGATTCAGGCCAGGATATTTCCCCTACACAGAACCAAGTGTTGAAATAGATTTCTGGCATCAGGAAAGGAAAGTCTGGCTTGAGCTAGGGGGAGCGGGAATTTTCAGGCCAGAAGTTGTTGTCCCCCTCCTCGGAGAAAACATTCCTGTCCTCGCATGGGGTCCTGGATTTGACAGGATGGTCATGGATTATTACAGCATAAAAGATCTCAGGGAACTTTATAAAAACGACATGAGCCAGCTCAGAAAAATGAAGTTCTGGCTCAAAACTTAAATATTAAAAATGAAAAATACAAAAATTGAAGATAAAAGCAAAACAGACTGCATATTCTGCAGGATTGTCAAAGGAGAAGTTCCTTCTTATACCATATATGAAGATAAAGATACTAAAGCATTTTTAGACATTTCACAAGTTTCAAGAGGGCATACTTTGGTTATTCCAAAGAAACATTATGAAAATATTTTTGAAACACCAAAAAATGTCCTAAAAAAAGTTATAGAAGTTTCACAAAAGGTGTCTTTATTGTTAAAACAGAATCTTGGCGCTGAAGGAATTAATTTGGTTAATTCCAATAATAGAACTGCTCAGCAAGATGTTTTTCATTATCACATGCATGTTATTCCAAGGTATTTGGGAAGTAATTTTAAAATAGAGTTTAAGAATCCTTCGGGAAATAAAGATTTTGATAAAATAAAAAAACTCTTGACAAAATAAAAAATGGCAATAGTTACTTTCAGCAAAAACCAGTTTGAAAGAGAAATTGGAGTTTTCAATGAAGAAATGAGGGAAAGGATTTCTATGTTTGGAACTCCGATAGAAAGGGAGGAAAAAGATGATATAAGTATAGAGGTTTTTCCAAATCGCCCGGATATGCTTTCTTATCATGGATTCAAACGTTCTTTCCTGGCTTTTTTAGGGAAAAAAACAGGTCTTGCAAATTACAAGGTAAACAAGCCTGAAGAAAATTACAAAGTCATAATAGACTCTTCTGTCAAGGAAATAAGGCCATATACTGCATGCGCAATCGTCCGCGACCTTGATTTGAACGATGAAAAAATAAAAGAAATCATAGACATACAGGAAAGACTGCACATGACAATTGGAAGAAGAAGAAAAAGGGCTGCCATAGGAATTTATCCCTTGGAAAAAATTAATTTGCCGATAACATTCAAGGCTATTGAGCCAGACAAGATAAGATTTATTCCCCTGGAAATGGACAAGGAGCTGTCTGGCCTTGAGATTCTTCAAAGACATAGTGCAGGAAAAGAATATTCCCATCTTCTTGCAGGGAAAATAAAATTCCCTATTTTCATAGATGCAAAAGACCAGATTCTCAGCATGCCTCCTGTAATCAATTCACAAAACACGGGAAGAATAACAAAGGACAGCAAAGACATGTTCATAGAATGCTCTGGCTTTGACCTGGGAATCCTAAAAACCTGCCTTAACATAATAGTCACATGCATGGCAGATATGGGTGGAAAGATTTACCAGATGGATCTGCAGTATGGTTATTTAAAAAAAGAAAAAACTCCTGACCTTGCTCCAAGAAAGATGAAAATTTCCTTGGAAAATACAAACAGGATTTTAGGAATAAATATCAATGAAAAACAGCTCAAACCTCTTCTTGAAAAAGCGGGCTACAATTATAACTCCAAAAACAAGACAGTTGAGGTCCCTGCCTGGAGAGCTGATATTTTGCATGAAGTTGATTTGATAGAAGATGCAGCAATTTCTTATGGCTATGAGAATTTTATTCCGGAAATCCCTGAAATATCAACCATAGGGGCAGAAGACCCAAAAGAAAAAATAAAGAGAACCATTTCTCTTATCCTTGCAGGCATTGGCCTTTTGGAAACCTCAAGCTATCATTTAGAAAAGAGGAGCCAGACAGAAAATGCAAATACAAACTCCAAAGAAAAAGATGGAGCAATAGAAGTTGAAGGATCAAAGACAGAATATTCTGTTTTAAGGAAAAATCTTGGAAATTCTTTGCTAAGAATACTTTCTGAAAATGTGGATTCGGAATACCCGCAGAAGATCTTTGAAATAGGGAGGGTTTTCCAGCCTGCTTCAGAGAAAATTATTGAAAAAGAAATGTTGTCTATTGCAATTTCTCCGGGAAATTTCACAGAGGCCAGACAGGCTATTGAATATCTTTTCAGAATGCTCGACCTTGATTCCAAAATCTCATTCAGCGAACCCAAAAGTCTTCATCAGTTTTTCATAGAGGGCAGAACCGCAGAAATCCATCTTAATGGAAAAAGCCTTGGCTTTATTGGTGAAGTGCATCCAAAGACCCTTAAGGATTGGGGGATAAAAATGCCCGCGGCCCTGTTTGAGATAGAATTGGAAGAAGTTTTAAAGGCATTGGGAAAGTAATATGGGAAAAAAGATTGACTTAACATTTATTTTGCTTATTCCTTTAATTGTCTTCTTGTTAGTCTTCTTTTCAGGTTTAAGAATAAATTACTTTGAATCACTAATTCTTATTTTTGCTATTCCTAGTTTATATCTAACAATAAAAAATAAGAAAAAAGCCAGAAAAGTTGCAATATTCAGTTTTTTAATAAGCATCCCTTTTGATATCATTTGGGAATTGCTCAATTATGGAGACAATGCATGGACTGTACCAAATAGCATTTTCCCATTCAGATTTTTTGGATTCTCACCATTAGAAAATTATATTTGGATGTTCTTAACAGTATACACAATTTTAATTTTTTATGAATACTTTCTGGATGCTAAGTTTCAGTCAAAAATAAGCGGGAGAATAAAAGTAATGACCTACATATTTTATTCAATATCTATAATTCTTATCATAATTTTTCTAGTAAACAAAGAGTTTTTGTCATTTCCATATTCTTATCTTTGGCTAGGGATAATCGTTTTCATTATTCCGATAATGACATTCTTAATCAAATACCCTTCTTTTATCACAAATTTCTTTAAGGTTTCTGTATTTTTCTTTTATATCCATCTTATTTTCGAGTTGATAGGTCTAAAACTAAACCACTGGACTTATACCGGAACCCATTTCATAGGGTGGGTATTCCTTTTCGATTTGAGCTTTCCGGTTGAAGAATTTTTCTTTGTAATTATTCTTGGAGGTTTCGCCGCTTGTGTCTATTATGAATTCTTTACAAGTGATAGAGTCAAAATATGAATTTTAGTCATGTATTCACCTAATTCCTATTTATGCTCAAACACATTGCAGACAGCACCTGATTCATCTCGCGTTTCTCTTATTAGATGCCATTCGTGTGATAGCAAAAATCTCTCTATAATTGGATTATCAGTGCAAGTGAAAAGAGGTTCCAATTTTTCTTTTGCCCATTTCATACGGAAATCATATAACTTTTGGAAAATGCCCTGTCGGCGAAATTCAGGAATAACAATAGAATATCCCAACCACAGTTTGCCGTTATCCTTACCATCAGGACTAGCAAAACGACTGATGGCTGCGAATCCAACAAGTTTTTTGTTGCTGTAAGCTCCAGCACAATATTCCGCTTTGCTAAGTTCATCAATTGGTTTAATAGGATAATTATTTCCCCATGAATACTCTGAAATTAAAAAGGATGCTTTTTTAAGAGTTAATCTGTCTGATATGTTAATTTCTTTAATTTTAATTCCCATTTCTTATCAATGTTGTCTTTGTAATTGTATCACCCAAAATACCCCTTGCTGTTTTCTTCCTGCTTGATTTCAAATTTCTTTTCTGCTTCAACCAGAACATCGGATAACTGTTTTTTTATTTCCTGCCACATCTTGTAAGATCTCTTGATAAATTCAGCTTCTTTTTTTTCATCAAATTCGAGGTCTAGTTTTATGACATTTATTTCCTCTTTCATCAGCTTCTTATAGATTTCAGAAATCCTTTTTTTGTCTTCCTGGCTTAGGGTCTTTATTATGCTGAAAATAAAAATAGTGGCATTCACAGGATTTAATATACCTTCCAGAAATCTCATATAATTAAGATATTTCTCCCACATCCATCGCCTCACTTCTGCGGGTAAAAGCTCTGTCTCTGCCTCTGCGATTCTTTCTATATGAAAATCTTCATTCATCTCCTGAAAACTTGGAAGGCCATATTTCTTATGTATAACAAGATAATTCATCTTCAGTTGTTCCAGACCCATTCCTGTTTTTCCCATATTTTCTTTTGTATTGTGTGTTTTATAAAGATATTGAAATATCCGGAAGCCTGTGCTGAGAATTGAACTCAGGACCTCAACATTACCAATGTTGCGCTCTAACC
>JBBTAK010000011.1:0-43038 GCA_038044245.1 Nanobdellota archaeon | reverse complement strand
CCTGTGCTGAGAATTGAACTCAGGACCTCAACATTACCAATGTTGCGCTCTAACCGGCTGAGCTACACAGGCGATTGTTATTTTATGATTAATAACAAGATAAGTGGAGAATCAGACTATAAAAAATTTCCTGAGTTTGCAGGTTTATATGATTATTTCTTTCCTGACTTAAGGATTAGAAGTATTATCAGAATTATGAGAAGTGCAAGTGATAAAAATCCAAAAATTATGGAGAGAAGCTGAAAAAGATTCACAAAAAGCTCGCTTGAAGAAAGCAGATAAAGTATGAAAGAAACAGCAAACAATACCAAAAAAACGAAGAAACTTCTTATGGAAAGAGCTATTTTCCTTTCCAAAATAGAAGCTTTCTGGGCAACTCTCGCAGCCGATTTTCTGGGCATATTCTATTATGGTTCTTTTAGTTTATAAATATTGCCTGAAATAAAATAGGGCTATCTGGGAATCCATTCCAGTTTCACGACATTCCCTGTAATATCAACAATTTTTCCAGCTATGCTGGTTATCCAATCTGAGTAAGAATTCAAAAAAATCCCTCTTTCCTGCGGAACAAGGATGTGCAGGTTCTGGTTGCTTATTATTAACAATGCCCCTAAAATCAAAACCTTGACCAAAATCATGGAGATTTTCATTTTAACCCGTTGAATTGCTGCCAAAGCGGCCTATTACTCTCCCTGTTGTTTCAAATACCTTGACCGCAAATCCCTTAGCAGAAAGGAAATAACCCTTCACAGAAGAGGATGCCTGACCCAAGTCTGAGAAATCAAGGCGCCCGCTAAGCATAAAGTACAGGAGAAGCAGGAATAAAAATCCAAAGATTATGAAAAAGAAGGCGATTTTTGTTCTTGCATTGTTCCATTTGTATGCAAGAAACGCGATTATCAGGACAGCTATCACAAGAACAATCAGTATATTCATTTAAGCAAGAAGGAAGCCGTGTATAAAAATTTTTCTAATATGAAATTTAGTAAAACTACCATGAATAAAGTATTGTTCCTAATAATACTAAATCTATAATAACAAAAGTGTAAAAAATAACCATATCTGTTTTTCCTCCCGTGGTTACTGCTCCTCTGGAAACAGCCTTGAGGGGCCAGAATGGTCTTATTCCCTGAGAAGTAAAGCTGTCTGCAAAAAGATGGGAGACATATCCCAGGAAAAAAGGAAGGGCGAGAACAGGATAAACAAGGGCAATAAGAAATGAAAGAAGAATGCAGAGTGTGTAGCTATGAATAATTCCCCTGTGGGAAGCTGTCCATTGCACTGGCCTGAATATAGCCTTTTTGCCTATGTGGGAAAATCTTGAGTCTATATCCGGAAAAAAACTGGAAATTAACACGACAGGAATGAAAATCAGCGGCTTGTCAACATGATTTGAGAAATAAAGCGCGACTGCAAGGGCTATCGCGAGATGGGTTCTCCATAACATATTAACTTATGGAAAATTAGAGATATAAACCTTAATCACGGCGCAGTGGTCAAAAAGTAATATAAATTAAATTTGATTTTGAAGGTGATGAGAATTAAATTAAAAGAAGGTAAGCAAAAAGAACTAATCCTTAAAGCAAAAGGCAATTCTACTTGGGAAAAATTAGCTAATAAATTAGGTATCAATGAAAAATATCTTTATTATGAGTTAAAAAATGAAATGAGACTCTTGGACGGGGAACTCTACAAAAAACTTTGTCTTTTTGCAAATGAGAATTTTGATAAATTTATATCAGAAAGATTAGATAATAACTGGGGCAGATCAAAAGGGGGACTTAATTCAGAGGGTTCTACTAAAAGATTACCTAAAATAGAATTTGATGAAAGATTGGCAGAGTTCATAGGAGCAGTTTTGGGAGATGGACATGTGTGTTCTTATAAAAGAGGAAAAAAGGGTGGAGTTTATTGTATAAAAATAGCAGGGGATTTAGAAAAAGATAAAGACTATCATATAAATTACTTAAAAAAATTAGTAGAAGAGGTATTTAATCTTAAACCAGTTGAACAAAAAAGACCAAAATATAATGAAAGGTTTTTAGACATCTATAGTAAAGAAATTATTAATTTGTTTATATCCATGGGAATAAAACCAGGAAATAAAATAAAAAATCAATCAACAATTCCCAGATGGATTTTTGAAGATAAGCAATTTTTAAGAGTTTGCTTAAGAGGCCTAATTGATACAGATGGCTCTATTTTTCGAATGTCAAAACGAGATTATAGACTTATTAGAATAAATTTTACAAACCATAATATTACTTTATTAAATGACGTAAGAAAGGCATTTCTAGATTTGGGATATCACCCATCAAAATTGATCAATAATAGACAATTTTATATATCAAGACAAGAGGAGATAAAGAAATATTTAAAAGAGATTGGTTTTTCAAACAATAAGCACAAAGAAAGGTTAAAAAGCCTCGTCGTCTAGCGGTCACGGACACAGCCCTCTGGAGGCTGTAACCCAGGTTCGAATCCTGGCGAGGCTATTTCTTCAATTGTAAGAATTCTTCTGAGAATTATAACTTTATCCTGAAATCTTCAGCAGTCTTAGGATCTTTGGCATGCTGGTCCAGCTCTCCCTTTCTTAAGCAATCGTAGCAAACATGAACAGTTCCGTCTTTCTCCCTGACTCTTCCTGCTCCTTTGCATTTTGGACAGTTTGGATTACTACTCGTCATGCATTTTACAGGAGTTGTGCGTATTTAAGCATTATTAAGATTTAAGACATGATTAACCAGCAGTAAATTTAAATATCCCTGCCCCTTGTATAAATCATGGCGGATGAAAAGGAAATAGGAAGGGTATCGGGATTTTTTAGCCATGTTGGAGTTGCCGCAATAAAGCTTTCCTCTGGCCTTAAGGTGGGAGACAAGATTCGCATAAAGGGCCACACCAGTGACTTTGAGGTAAAGGTTGGAAGCATGCAGATAGAGAGGAATTCTGTAAAGGTTGCAAAAAAGGGCGACCACATAGGGATAAAGGTCCCGGAAAAAGTAAGGCCAAACGATGCCGTCTTCCTCGTTAAATAGATCTAATTAAATAAATTTTAAAATGAAAGGGGGTATGATTGTCTTATTAATTATTCTTGCAGCAGTAGTCGTCGCTGGATTTTTTATCTTCTCTGGAAACAACCAGCAGGGAGGTTCCTATAATAATCAGGTTCCGGCAGACAACAGCCAGACAGGAACGCAATCTGGAGCAGGAGATACAGAAATACAAAACGAAACTACAACACAGCCACAAGAATATTCTGTAGAAATAAAAGGTTTTGCCTTTTCACCATCAACATTAACAATAAAGAAAGGGGATACTGTAACCTGGACAAACATGGATAGCACACAGCACACAGTCACCTCTGATTCTGGAAATGAGCTTGATTCTTCTTTTTTATCTGTAAGCCAGTCTTATTCGCACACATTTGCACAAGTAGGAACATTTTCCTATCACTGCAAACCTCATCCCGGGATGAAAGCGAAAATTGTAGTTGAATAAAAGGAAAAATGAGCATAAAAGTCACAAAAAATATATGGTATAAAATTATCATTGCTGTTATTATCTTCTGGCTTGCAGATTTTGTGCTTCATTTTACAGGAGTTGGAGAAAGCAATTATTACTATGTCCTGAAACTTGTAAATTCGTTCCTGCTTTCATTCATCTGGTTTGCAGTTATTGACAGCGGCAAAATTTACAAGAGAATTATCTATGCTTTTGTTGCAGGAACATGGATTTCATTCACATACTTAATTTCTTCTTACTCCGGGTTGATACAATTTTTTGGAATTTATGCATTATCAAGTCCGCCGCCTTTTGTGTTGTTTGGAGTTTTTTTAAGTCCATTTTTCTGGTGGGTCTATCATTCTCTTGTTTTCTGGCTTGGAATTGAGAGTGCGAGAAAGCTGATTAAAAATAATTGATTTTCAAAGCCCAATCAAATAACAAGTTTTTAATACCTTTTTCTCGCTCTATTAAAGAAGTTTGAAGAATGTCTGCCCCGATAGTTCAGAGGCCAAGAATGCGGCCCTCTCAAAAATGACGGCTTTCGAGCCGGCGTTTTACACAAAGACGACCCAATCTCGTTGAGAGAATAGGTCTAGCATCTCAATGCAGTCTTTGTCCTTAGGGAACGGCCGTGACCCGAGTTCGAATCTCGGTCGGGGCGTGTCTTAAAAATTTATAAGTGGGGGATTTCTTAACTGCAGATGAACCTCTATCAGCAAAACATCTCAAAAGTTATGGACCTTCTCGCACAGCATTTTGATTACAAGGAAAGAACAACATTAAACAGGATGCGCCAAAAGCCAGACCCTTTCAAAGTTCTTATTGCCTGCCTTCTTTCTCTGCGGACGCAGGACAAAAATACAGAGAAGGCAAGCTCTGCTCTTTTCAAAGTCGCAGACACTCCTGAAAGAATAATAAGGCTTCCTATTAAAAAACTTGAAAAAATCATATTTTCCTCAGGCCATTACAAAAAAAAATCCAGAACCTTGCAGCACGTTTCCAGAGAATTGATAACAAGATTCAATTCAAAAGTCCCGGACACAAAAGAGGAGCTTTTATCTATTAAGGGAATAGGTCCTAAAACAGCGAACATTGTTCTTGCTTTCGCCTATGGAAAATCCGTGCTTCCAATAGACACCCATTGCCATAGGATTCCCAACAGACTCGGTTGGATTTCGACAAAAACACCAGAGCAGACAGAAAAAGCCTTGGAATCCATTCTTCCGATAAGATACTGGCCTGAATTTAATGCCTTGTTTGTTCTTTTTGGCCAGACAATATGCCAGCCAATTTCACCAAAATGCTCCCAATGCCCTGTGAGAAAATACTGCCCGAGAATAGGAGTTACAAGGAGCAGATGATTAAAAGAGCATAAAAATTCCGATTTTGATTTTTATCACTAATCAAGGATTGTAAAATCTTATAAAAAAGTTTCTCTTTTGTATTGTATGAATAGCATACAGTATCTTGAAAAAGAAAAAAAAGATCACGCAAAGATTTTCTATGAGATTTTAGAACTTGAAAAAGTTATAGATAAGAACGATCTTGATTATAATAATTTGGTTGATATTTTTTACAAAATCCTGGACTTGTTATCGCAGCATAAAAAACACGAAGAATCCCTACTAAACGAGATAAATAAAGGTAACAACGAAGCAAATATTTCTAAAGATATGATATTGATTGATCCTAGAAGAATCAGTGGCCATATAAGAGTCATCATCGGTGCAATCAGATCAAAAGACAAAGACCATATCAAAATCGCCCTTGATAATGACGGAAGGATGTTTATCTCAAAGGTCAAGGAGCAGATATTCAAAGAAGAAATGATTCTTGATAATCTACTTTTTTTACATTTAGTAAACTGAGTTGGAAATCTTTATAAAGAGTTTTCTCCAAACTCCATTATGAAACGTTCAAGCCGAAGATGGAAAAAGAAAGGGCAGATGCGCTGGAAATGGCAGAGAAAGCGCCTTAGAAAAGAGAAACGCAAGAGAAAATTAAGACGTGAAAGGTCAATCTAATTTATTCTGATATTTTGAAAATAGCACAGCAATATTTATAAGTTGATTTTTCCTAAGAGATAATACCTTGCATCAAAGGTCAAATTGATGCGTCAAATAACATAAAAATTTGACAAATAACTTAAAAAATGGCTTCTGAAATCTGGACAGAGAAATATAGACCTTCTAAATTTGAAGAAGTTGTTGGACAGGATAATACTGTAAAGAAGGTCCAGTCCCTGACTAACTCCTTGAACATACCCCATCTTCTTTTTGCAGGTCCTGCAGGAACAGGAAAGTCAACGCTAGCCCTTATAACAGTCAAGGAACTTTTCGGAAAAAACTGGCACGAGAATTACCTGGAATTGAACGCCTCTGATGAAAGGGGCATCAACGTCGTAAGGGAGAAGGTCAAAAACTTTGCAAGGACAAAATCAATAGGAAACGTGCCTTTTAAGATAATTTTTCTTGATGAAGCTGATGCCTTGACTCCTGAAGCACAGCAGGCATTGAGGAGAACTATGGAAAATTATTCTGCAACATGCAGGTTTGTCCTTTCCTGCAACTATTCAAGCAAGATCATAGATCCTATACAATCCAGATGTGCTATTTTCAGGTTCAAGCTCTTGGAAAAAAAGGATATAGAAAAAATTATAAGAAAAATAGAGGGGGGGGAGAAATTAACAATAAGTCCGGATGCTTTGGAACTCATTTACGAGGGAAGTGAGGGCGACTGCAGAAGATGCATTAACATTCTTCAATCAACTGCTTCTATTTCTCCTTCCATAAATTACGAACTCGTATCAACAATAATTTCCAATGCAAAACCTAAAGACATTCATGTTGTCTTGGATTATGCAATTTCAGGAGATTTCCAGAAAGCTAAGGAAAAACTCCTTGACGTTATGCTTAAGGAAAGCATTTCAGGCCAGGATGTGATAAAATCAATACAGAAAGAAATATGGAATCTTCCTGTTGAACCCGAGATAAAGGTAAAGCTTACGGAAAAAACAGGAGAAGCCGAATTCAGGATTGTTGAGGGCAGCGACCCTTTCATTCAGCTGCAATCCCTGCTGGCGAGCTTTGTTCTAGCTGGTTTGGGGAAATAAAAAGAGGACTAAGATGTCTGAAAAAGCAATAAACTGGACAGAAAAATACAGGCCGGGGAATTTTTCAGAGGTTGAGGGCCAGGAGCAGGCTGTTTTTCTCCTGAAAGATTTTCTGAAAAAGTTTTTTAGCGGAGGGAATAAGGCAGTTATAATTCATGGCCCTCCGGGAACAGGAAAAACCTCTCTTGCCTTTGCGGCTGCGAATGAAAATAAGGCAGAGCTCTTTGAGCTGAATGCTTCTGACTTGAGGGACAGGGAAAAGCTTCGCGAGATTCTGCGGCCTGCAACAGAGCAAAAATCCCTTACAAAAAAGAACAAGATAATCCTTGTTGATGAAGTGGATGGAATTTCAGAAACAGACAAAGGCGGTTTGCTTGAGTTGCTGGCGTTGGCAGAGTCATCTGCATATCCTCTTGTGATAACTGCGAATGATATCTGGGACAGGAAATTCACGGCATTGAGAAAAAAATCAGACATGATACAGCTGAAAGAGATAGACTACAAAACAATAAAGAACATAATGATTTCTATCCTGAGGAAGGAAAAAAAATTCCTGGACATGGATATCCTCACAAACATATCTGTGAAAGCCAGGGGAGATTTGAGAGCTGCCATAAACGATCTGCAGACAGCCTCTGGCATGCAGAAACCAGAGGAAATAATCTTTGATGAAAGAAACAAGGAGCTGGATATTTTCTCTGCCTTAAGGATGATTTTCAAAGGAAAGCCTACAGAAAGCATGCTGCAGCTCTTTGATTCTGTGAACATGCCAATAGACGAAATAATGCTGTGGATAGAGGAAAATATTCCTGCAGAATATTCTGGAGAGGAATTGGCAAGAGCAATAAATGCTCTTAGCAGGGTCGATATCTTCAAAAAAAGAATTTATAGGCAGCAATACTGGCGATTTCTCATCTATGAAAACGCCTTGTTGAGCTATGGAATTTCCAGCGCAAAAAAAAATGCCTCCCAAAAGACAGGGTTTACAAATTACAAAAAACCAACGAGAATTCTTAAAATATGGCTGAATAATCAGCGAACAGAACAAAAGAAATCTATAGCAAGCAAATATTCACAGCATGTTCATATAGGTGAGAAAAGGGCCATGAGGGAATTTCCGATGATAAAGCCTTTCCTTTTGAATCCGGAAATACAGAAAGAGCTCAGGCTTTCTGAAGAAGAAGTTGAATACCTGCAGAAGTAATTTTATAAAAATCATATGTGGTTATCAGCACAAAAGACGATTATTGCTGAAATTTAGAGCTATCAAGAATTTATTCTAAAAAATATAAAAAGCTGTTTTACATTACCTTATTATGCAATTAAAAGTTAAGTTAACTGTTAATAATTATTGGGGGTGCGGAACCTTTGGTTCTGGTTACCATGGCTTATGACATCCTTGTTGGAAGAGATGCTGCAGACAAAAAAGCTTTTGGTGACCGTGGTCTCATTTATCTTGGAAAAGGATATGTTCATATGGGCCAATATACTTCCCTGAGCAACAAGATTTTCATGGACGTGGCAAGAAGCCATGTTGTCCTCGTTGCAGGAAAACGCGGAAGCGGAAAATCATATACTCTTGGAGTCATAGCAGAAGAGTTTTCCTCTCTTCCAAAAGAGGCAAGGGAAAACATAGGCTCTCTCATCTTTGACACAATGGGAATTTACTGGACCATGAAATTCAAGAACGAGAAAGACAAGGAGCTCTTGCAGGAATGGGACCTTAAGCAAAAGAACCTTCCGGTAAAGATTTTTGTTCCATTCGGGCACTACGATTCATATCTGGAAAAAGGAATTCCTGCGGACGAAAGTTTTGCCTTGGATGTGATGGAATTGACAGCTGAGGACTGGGTTCTTACTTTTGGATTAGATATCATTAACCCCGTCTCTGTCCTCATAGAAAGGACTATTAAAAAGCTGAGAGAAATGGGGAATTTTGACCTTGAAGGAATTGTTGACATGCTGGAAAAAGACGAGAAAACTCTGCAAGAGACAAAGAATGCTGCGATTGGCTTGTTTGAGGCTGCAAAAACATGGGGAATATTTTCTGAAAAAGATTCAGAAGCCACAAAAGTAGAGGCTTTAGTCTCAGCAGGAACAACAACTGTCCTTGATCTGAGCATTTACAATGCGGTGGGGGCGTTCAACATAAGGGCATTGGCAATAAGCCTTATTTGCAGGAAGATTTTCAATCAAAGAATGTCCTCAAGAAAAAAAGAGGAAGTTGATTCTGTTTCGCGTGGTTTGGAATACTTTTCCGGAGAGCTGAAAAGAGATGACCCCCTGGTCTGGATTTTCATAGATGAAGCGCACGAGTTTCTTCCTCTCTCTGGAAAAACAGTTGCAACAGATGCGTTAATCCAACTTCTCAGAGAGGGAAGGCAGCCTGGAATTTCCCTTGTTCTTGCAACACAGCAGCCAGGAGAAATCCATAGAGATGTCATGACCCAGTCAGACATAGTCATTGCCCATAGGGTTACCTCAAAGCCAGATGTGGAAGCGCTGAATTATATTATGCAGTCTTACGTACTTGAAAGCATAAAGAGACAGATGGATGATCTTCCAAGCTTGAAGGGAAGCGCAATTCTTCTCGATGATAATTCTGAAAGAATATACCCTATGAGGGTAAGGCCAAGATTTACATGGCACGGCGGCGAAGCGCCGACTTCTGTAAGGGCTGAGAAGAAGCTGTGATAATAAAAAATGAATTATGATAATAAACGTCAGAAAAACATTGACATTGCTGTTGTAGTAATTCTTCCAGTTATTGCAGCAATCATCACATTTTTTCTAAAAACAAATTATTTGATTTCTATTTTATTATTTTTTGGTACACCATCTTTGTATCTTGCCATGCGTAATTCAAAAATTGTCAATAAAAGTGCTATTTTTGCGCTTATTTTTGGAACAGCATTTTATTGGATAATTGAGCCTGTTGCATATCTCAATAATTCATGGATAATCACAGAAACAGTATTCCCATTTAAGTTTCTAGGATTGGTAACGATTGATAGCTATTTTTTTGCATTATTGTGGGCTTTTTATGCCACGCTTTTCTATAAGTTTTTCTTTGAATCAACCAAAAAAAATAATATAATCTCTCATCGCATTTATTATTTTTTGTATTCTGCCATCATCTTAATATTGGTAATATTGATATTTTTTTATACAGATAAAACCTATATTTATATTCCATATTTTTACCTAATTTCAGGGGGATTATTTGCAGTTGTTCCTTTAGTTCTATTTCTGTATAATTTTCCTTCATTTTGGCGCAAGTTTTTAATCATTGGGGTATATTTCACTTTTCTGATGTTTTTGTTTGAGGCAGCAGCCTTAAGCGCTGGGCAATGGGTTTTCCCCACTAATGGGAACTTTATCAAAGTTATCAATTTTTTCGGAAATCCTGCCCCTGTTGAAGAATTAGTTATTTGGATTATTATTGCGACTCCTGCTTTAGTAAGTTATTACGAATTTTTAATGAAAGATAAAAAAATACCTAGAAGCAATTCATTTAATTAAGAACGATAAAATCCACTCTTATCCTATACTTATAAGGGGCTATTTCCCCTGCTTTTTTTATATTTAATACTTTAATCTCTTTTTTATATTTAGTAGCATCCTTTTTTATTCTTTTAACAATATCTTCTATCTCTTCTTCCTTGCAAAAATCATAATAAAAAACCCTCGTGCCTTTTTTTGAAAGAGTAAAGGCTTCTCTTAAAAAAGAATCCTTCAACTGCGGACGAGGCATGACAATTACATCAAACTTGTGTGGCACTAAAGTTCCCCTTACACTAACCCATACTTTGCTAATCTTTTTAGCGATGTTCTTTATATCACCTTTTAGCAAGATAACTTTTCCCTTAACATTATTCAATGAAATATTCATCTCAGCATACTTGTTCGCCTCTTTATTTATTTCATTGAAATAAACTCTCCCTGCTCTGGAATTTTTAGCTATAACTATTCCGTATGGACCAACTCCTGCAAACATGACAAGGACTGAATCACCAGCTTTCACTTTCTGTGCAATTTCTTTCCGTTCATTGCTAAGCCTTGGGGAAAAGTACGTCTTGTCGATATTAAACCTGAAAACACAGCCATTTTCCTTATACAAAACCTCTTTTGTTTTCTCTCCTGCAATCCATCTTGTCTGCTGTTTTCTGAGCCTACCTTTAAACCTTCCGGATTTTTCCAGTACAGTTTTAATGGATTTATTGTTATGAAGAAGGCTGTTGGCAAACCTCTCTTTCTCTTTAACGCTCGTCTTTTCTTTAAACTTGACCAAAGCTATGTTTCCAAGAATATCATAAGGGAATTTCATTCAGCAGTTAATTCAATAATAGATTTAAAGGTTTGTGAAGATTATTGGGAATAAATAGTTTGATTACCCGTCTTTGTTCCAGCAAAGAAATATATTACTCCAATTAAGATAAGAATTAATTGACCAGACCAAACTTCTATTGAAGCCCAATGAAGTACTTCTATCCAACCACCAATTATGAAAGAGCCAGTATAGTTTTGAATAAGGGGAACTGCACCAATTAAGGCTATGAATGCTCCGAAAACAAATCTTCTTACTTGCTGGGAAGTTGTTGGTCTTACTCTCTGTCCCCCCATTGGTGTAAGTAATATAAGTACCCCAAGAACTACAACTAATACTTGTAAAAGCAGGCTTGGGAGAATTTCAAGAAACATAGCATCTAATGCAAGAAGAATAGCTGAAATTCCATAAATATACTTCATCACACCCATTTTAAAAATAGGGAATGTAACTTTATAAATATTATTACAGATAGCCACAAGAAAGTTTATAAGAATAAGTAACCTTATCCCGCTATGAAAAAAGGTGTTTGGATATTAGCCTTATTAGCATCCTTATTTCTGATGAATTTCGCCAGCGCCCAGTTTTTTGATGGCTATGGCTGGAGCGGAAGCATTTCCCTTGGTGATTTCTTTGACAGCTTGGATCCAACGACAGTTGTTTACGGCTTGCTGTTCTTCATATTTTTCACAGTCATCTTCCTGATACTTACAAAGGTAAATCTTTTCAGGGGAAGAAGAACTTCTTGGGGCGGAGAAGAACCAAACACAACAGCTGCAGGAGTTGTTGCCTTTGCAATCTCTGCTTTGATTGTTTATTACATGTACAGGCAAGACTATAATTTGGAATCACTAATCTACGGAATTGGTCTTTCTACAGACATGTTCTCCTTTCTCCTTGCAGTTATATTTGTGATTGTGGCTTTTGTTATAATAAAACAGTATGGATTTGCAGGGCTTTTCATAGTTCTTGGTTTGTTTGCCATGTTCATAGCAGGTTTTACAGATATAATATATGAAAAGACAACATCAATTTTTATCGGGGCAGTTCTCTTTGTTATAGGAATCTCTTTGACAAGAAGTGGAAGAAAGTTTTGGAAGAAAGATATCAGATCTGATTAAACCTGGTTTCAAACCCACTCGCCCAATGCTTCCGAAGTTTTCATAAAATAAAACTATGCAAAACCTTCATATCCAACCGCCAAGGTTTTTCTGCTTCTTCTTTTCCTTAACCTCACGAAGTTTCTCCAGCTGTTTTTCAACCCTTTCCTCTGAGAAATCGTGCCTTTCAACAAGAATTTGTTTTATTTTTTTTTCATTCGCCTTTTCAAATTTGAAATCTGCATTTACTGCTTTGGGTTTGTGAAAAAGCTCAAAGATTTCCTGCCAGTCAAACCTGTCTTTTTCAGGAAGGCTCATCATCTGCTCTTCCACGCTTTTGAAAATCAAAACAGGCTGCTTGTATCTTTTCACAATTTCAAGGGCTCTTTTCTGCCCTATGCCGGGAATTCCTCTCGGATTGTAATCTGTTCCAACCAGAATTCCAAGGCATATCATCTGGTCTAGGTTTATCTCGAGAGAATTAAGAACATTATGAAGGTCTATGAGCTCTGGCCTGACTTCCTGCCATCCAGAAACGGTTTTCCTTTTTCTTGCGAGTCCTAAATTTCTTATAAGCCTTGTTGCTCCGAAAAGAAGGCTGTCATAATCCTGGCTCACAACCCCGAAGCTGTTTTTTATTCTGCTTAGGTAGGCCGCCTCTGCTTCTCCTTCTCCTGGAGCCTGGACAACAGCGACTCCCATTGCTTCCAAGAGTTCCTTGCTTTCTCTAATCATCTCTGAATCAAGTTTTATCAATAAAGAACTGTAACGTTTCATTCCTTCTATGTCTTCTTCCCTTTTTGATTCTTCATATCTTTCTCTTGAAACCTCTCTGACTTCAGACCTTATCTTATGGGTTCCTGCCTTTAATTTTGGCGGCTCCCCATCAAAAACATATATCAGCTTTATTCCTTCTGAAAGAAGATTAACATTTCTGTAGAAGATTCCTGAAAGATGAGAGGTTACTCTCTTCTTATTGTCCATCAGCGGAGTTCCGTCTGGCTGTCTTATGGTTGAAAGAAACTGATAGAGCATGTTATAGGCATCTACAAAAACAATCTTGTCCCTTAAGTCAGATATCTCAATTTCTTTTCTTGGAATTATCTCTCTTATATTTAAACCCATGATTATAGGCGAGATGTTTCTCTAGCTCTGTAATTTCTATGCTGAATTTCTCTCACAACCTCTGGGCAATATTGTCTGGCCATCCTGACAACAGAGGGCCTGATTTCATCCATTAAATAATTGTACATTCCCTGTTGAGACATCTTCTGATGGTCTCTTTTAACAGGAAACCCTGCTTCTCTCAGAGCACTTAACCTTTTTCGTAGTTCTTCACGGCAAATACGTTCTCCTCGCTGTAATTCGGGAAATCTTGGAAGGGCTATTTCTGCTATGTTCTTCCAGTCTAATCCAAAAAATCTTGGGTTTCCGTGGGTAGCCCTCAATATTCTCTCTGCTAAGTGGATTCCCAAACTGCCTCCTGTTTCTTCAATGTCTTTTTCAGGGTCGTAATCTTCTACAGCATTTACCAATCCATGCAGGTTTGATGTCATAGTGTAACTACTTGATAAGAGTATATAAATCTTATGATTCATGTCCCAGCATCTCTTCTTAAAATTTAAATAACTCTATCCCTTCTCAGAAAGATGAAGACTTCGTTTATTCCTGTTGATTATGACTATTTTGATTTTGAGGGAAGAAACTACATAAGAATAGTGGGCCGAGATTCCCATGGAAAGAGATTATGCATTATAGACTCCTGTCCTGTCTATTTCTGGGCTGTTTTAAAACCTGGTTTAAACCAGAAAAAAATACAGAGCCTCATAGAAAAGATAAAAAAAATAGAACTGGACATAAAGGGCCGTAAAACAAGAGTTGAATCCGTAGAACTTCACAGGAAAAACTTCCTTGGAAAAGAAGTGAATGCCCTTAAGATTTTTGCAACAAACTACAAAGACCTTCATGATATAGCAGACAGGCTTGGCCTGAAAGAGATAACAAACAGGAGAGGCTATGACCTTGGTTTTATAACTCATTATATAATTGAAAAGGGTATTTCACCTTTGCAATGGTATGAGATAGAAGGACAGGTTATAGACAATTCAGGGGAATTTGGAGGGATTGATCAGGACATGCAGGTTGATGTGTGCATGAAACTTCAAAGCCATAAAAAAGCAGATATTAATTTTTTTTCTCCAAAAATCCTCGCGTATGATATAGAAGCAGATGAGTTTAAGATAGGTGAGGGAGAAATTGTCATGGTCTCTCTTGTTTCAGAAGGCTTCAAGAAAGTTATAACTTGGAAAGGAAGTTTTGAAGGAAAAAAAGATGAAAAATCAAAGGAAGAGTATGTTGAATTTGTGAAGGGTGAGAAAGAGCTTCTGGAAAAATTCATCTCATATGTAAAAAAGATTTCCCCTGATTTTCTTGTCGGGTATTTTTCAGACGGATTTGACCTTCCTTACCTGAAAGAAAGGGCGGTTAAATTAAAAGTTCCTCTAACTCTCGGGCTTGATAACAGCCAGCCGAGGTTTTTTCGTGGTGCCTTAACGACAGGAAAGATATCAGGAATTGTCCATATTGACCTGATGAAATTTGTCCAATCGGCTTACTCCCAGTATATGCAGTCAGAAACTCTTTCTCTGAATGAAGTTTCCCGTGAATTTCTCGGAGACACAAAAAAGAATTTCAAATTCAAGCACTCTTCAAAAATAAAAAAAGAGGAATGGGAAAGCTATTTCGAATACAACCTTCATGATTCTGTATTAACCTATGGGCTTTTCCAGAAATTCTGGCCGGACATTTTTGAGTTCACAAGGATAATGCAGGAGCCTGTTTTTTCTGTAACAAGAAACGGGATGTCAAACAATGTCGAAGATTACATCATGCATAACCTGCACAAGTTCAATGAAATACCTGAAAAAAAGCCTGTCCATGATGAAATCAGTTCCAGGATGAGGAGAGAAAAGTATGAAGGTGCCTTTGTATTTGAACCAACTCCCGGGCTTTACGGGGATGTCTGCATCTTTGATTTCACAAGCTTCTGGCCTAGCATAATAGTCACCTTTAACCTTTCAAGGTCCTCATTCTCAGAAAAAAGGACAAAGGATTTCTTGGAAGTGGAAGTGAAAGGCAAGAAGTTTTATTTTTCAAAAAAGCCACAATTTTTTCCTGAAATGCTCAAGGAGATAATAGAAAAAAGAAAGCAGTACAAGCATGAGCTGAAAGAAAAGCCAGATGCAATAAAAACAGCAAGAAGCAACGCATTCAAGCTTCTTGCCAATGCTTCTTATGGTTATCAGGGATTTTTCGGAGCAAGATATTACTGCCCTGAAGCTTCTGCAGCAGCAACTGCAATAAGCAGGGATTTCATAAAAAAAACTATTGACAGGATAAACAGCAAAGGCTATACTGTAATATACAGCGACACAGACTCGATTTGCTTTAAATTAAATGGCCATGGTGAAAAACAATCTCTTGATTTATTGAAAGAACTTAATGAAAATCTTCCGGGAATTATGGAGCTTGAGCTTGAAGGATTTTTCAATCGTGGTTTGTGGGTTACAAAAAGGACAGGAACTATAGGGGCAAAAAAGAAATATGCCCTGATAGGAAAAGACGGCAAGCTGAAAATAAGGGGATTTGAAACAGTGAGGAGAGACTGGTGTCGCCTCGCAAGAGAATTGCAAAACAGGATAATCCGCCTTGTCCTCGAAGATGGAAATGAAAAAAGGGCCCTTGAACACCTCAAAGAAATTGTCAAAAAGGTAAAGCAGCGTGAAGTTCCAAAAGAAGATATAACAATAAGAACAATGTTGCAGAAACCTATCGAGGAATACAAGGCAATTTCCCCTCATGTCATTGCTGCGCAAAAGATGAAAGAGCGCGGAATTCCAATAAGCGGGGCTAACCTTATAGAATATTTCATAGCAGAAACAAGGGAAAAGAAAAAGCTGGTGAGAGAGTGTGTAAAGCTAATGGAAGAAAAAGGTGAATACAATATTGAATACTACCTTAACAGGCAGATCCTACCTGCAGTTGAAAATATCTTCCAGGTTTTCAACATTAATGTCAAGGAAATTCTTGATGGAAAAAAGCAGACGAAGTTGGGGGATTTCTGATCATGAAAAACAGAAATTACGAGCCAAAGCCACTTTTTCTTGAACGAATGTCTGCGCTTCTTGGAAAAGATTTTGAATCTTATAATGAAATCTTAAAGCAGCCATTACAAAATTCTATCAGATGCAATACTCTTAAGATTCAGCCAGATGAATTGAAAAAAAGATTAGAGGTCAAGGGATGGACAATACTTCAGCCATTTAAAGACCATCCAGAAATAATGATAATTAAAAATGAGCTTGCTCCTGGAGAGCTTGGCCGTTCAATGGAGCATCTTCTCGGATATTATTATGTTCAGGAAATTGCCAGCATGCTTCCTGTTCTTGCTCTTAAACCAAAGCCGGGAGAACTCGTCCTTGACATTGCAGCTGCTCCAGGAAGCAAGACAACCCAGATTGCGGCAGCAATGAAAAACCAGGGAACAATCATAGCCAATGATGTAAATCTAAAAAGGCTGAAAATCCTTGCCTCAAACATGGAGCGTTGCGGAGTGACTAACAACATAATAACAAGAAAAGATGGGATTTTCTTCTGCAAAAAGCTGAAAGACGCTGGTTTTCTCTTCGATAAAATTCTTGTGGATGCGCCTTGTTCAGGAGAGGGAACTTTAAGGTCAAGCCCTGTAACTTACCTCATGTGGAATCCCCAAACAATAAGAATCCTTTCAAGGCTTCAGAAAGGGCTTCTCGCCTCTGCCATTGAAATCTTAAAACCAGGCGGAGAGGCTGTGTATTCAACATGCACCCATGCTCCCGAAGAAAACGAAGAGGTTGTTGACTTTGTTTTGAAGAAATTTGGAAAAGATGTTAGTATAGAAAAGATAAACCTTCCAGTTAAGTGCAGACCAGGAATAACTAACTGGTCAGATAATAACTACAATAAAAATGTTGAAAAATCCTGTCGTATCTATCCCCAAGACAACAACACAGAGGGGTTTTTCATTGCTAAATTCAAAAAAATAAAATGAACTACCTAAAAATCCTGAACAATAAAGAAAAAGCCAAGATTGAGGAAAAGCTTGGAGAACAATTTGGTATTGAAAAAATCCCGGGAATAATTCTGCAGAGGGGGGAAGAAAGGCTTTTTCTATTTTCGGGAAATCTTTCTGAGAAAGAGATGAATATCCTTGAAAAACTGGCTCCAATAGAAAGAGTTGGTGCCTATTTCGCAAAGATTGTTCCTGGAGAAAATGGAATAAGACTGAGCATAGAGGGCTCGCAAATCCTTTCTTCGCAGATAAAGAAAAACATTTTTGAGCTTGATGAAAAACAGGCAGAAGAATGGATGAAAGGCCACGAGCTTCCAATAAAAACAGGGAGCCACGGATTTCTGATAATGAAATATGGTCTTGATTTTCTTGGAACAGGCAAGGCTTCAGAGCAAAAAATAGGAAACTTCATTCCAAAAAACAGGAGATTAAGGGAAAAACAAAGGTAAAATTAGTTCCATTCCGGTTCCACTCAAAATTTATAAATACTATTTTTCTTTAAGTGTAATGAAACTTGAAAAATCAGTTCAGACAACTCTTATAATAGTTGCAGGGGTAATTATACTGGCATTGATCCTTATCAACTCCATAAAACCTTCTTATGAAAATACCATAAGCGTTGCTGGAACAGCAACAATAAAGGCAATGCCCGATATTATAGGAGTTTATTTCTCAGTTGATACTCAGGGCGCAACGAGCAATGAAGCTGCAGACAAAAACTCAAATATAACAGATGCAATGAGGGATTCTTTAATAGCAAAAGGATTTGACAAGGAAAACATACAAACAACAAGTTACAGCGTTTATCCTGAATATGATTACAGGACAGGCACTGGAAAGATAACAGGTTACAGAGCAACACATTCTTTGAAAGTTGAAATTCCTGCAAGTGAATCAGAAAAAATAGGGGATGTCATAGATTCCGGCATTGACGCAGGAGCAGGAATAAGCTATGTGAATTTTGAACTTAGCCAGGAAAGCCAGAATAATTACAAGGCAGAAGCAATGAAACTGGCTGCACAGGATGCAAGTTCAAAGGCAGAGGGTGTTGCAGAGGGGCTTGGCAAGAAACTCGGAAGCCTTGTTTCTGTTTCAATAAATGATTATGGTTATATTCCATGGCTTGCACGCGATTTCTCTGGGACTAGTGCAGCAGAGGCAAAGCAAGCTGCAACAGATATAGTACCAAGCGAGCAGGAAATTTCTGCAAGCGTGACAGCTGTTTTCAAGATAAGGTAATTTTTAATTTCTTTAATTCCATAAGCTTAAAAACTATTTCTTTCTTCAATAAAAATATGGAAATAGACAAAGAAAAGATTATGAAAGCAGGAAAAATAACTTCACAGACAAAAGTCTATGCAAGAACCATTGTAAAGAAAGGTGTTCCTCTGATTGAAATAGCAGAAAAGATTGAATCTAAAATTTTAGAGCTTGGAGGAAAACCGGCATTTCCAGTTAATCTAAGCATGAATGAAATAGCGGCACACTACACTCCTGTCCATGATGATAAAACACTGGCAAGCGGATTATTAAAGGTTGATTTTGGAGTTCATATTGATGGCTGGACAGCAGACAATTCTTTTTCTGTTAATTTGGATGGTTCAGAAGAAAACAGGAAATTAATAAACGCAGCAGAAGAAGCTTTAAAAAAAGCTCTGGATGCAATAAAACTAAATGTCTCAACAGACCAAATTGGTTCTGTTATCTCAAAAGTTATGGAATCTCACGGCTTTTCCCCGATAATAAACCTTTCCGGGCACAGCATGGAGCATTACAGCCTGCATGCAGGAATCAGCATACCAAATATTAATGATGGCCGTGATATCAAATTAAAAGAGGGCATTTATGCCATAGAACCTTTCGCAACTCCTGGCTCTGGAAAGATTCGTGATGGAAAACCCTCTGGGATTTACGAATTAAAATCTGAGAAAAACCCTAGAAGCCCTGTGGCAAGAGAGGTTTTGAAATACATAATCAAAGAGCACAGCACATTGCCATTTTGTTCCAGGTGGATTTTTAAAAAATTCGGGTCCAGAGGATTGTTTACTTTGAAGGAATTGGAAAGAAACGGGAATCTTCATCAGTTTTCCCAGCTCGTTGAGATTTCTGGTTCAAAAGTCAGCCAGGCAGAGGAAACTATTTTAGTAGAAAAAGACAGGGTCACTGTGACGACGCTGTAGGGTCTTTTACAGAAGCAAGAGCATTTTTCAATGTTCTTCTAAGGTCTTTAATTCCAAAAGGTTTTTCTAAATATGAAAAGGCATAGCCTTCTTTTACTAAATATGCTCCCAAAGATACATTTCCAGCATAGCATAAAACAAATGGAATATTTTCAAAACCAGGTCTTTTAGAATATTTTTTTATTATCTCACTTCCAATAATTCCAGGCATCTCATTATCTGTAACAACTAACCCAACATTTTCAGTTCCTTTCATCAATCTTTCTTCAAGAGAAGAGCCATCTCCAAAAACTTCTATATTATAAGCAGGAAAATCAAGTTCAAGGATATCTTTCACTAAATTTCTCATGTTAGGCTCATCATCTGCATATAAAATTATTTCTTTATTTCCCATAGAATTTTCTTTCAACGATGATTTATAAAACTATCCCAAATAGCTTCCTTCAGAAGATATTGCTGTCTTTGCGGTCTTGAGGAAATTGTCCTCTATTTTCTTGTAAACCTCAAGGATTGGCTTGCTTACGCTCGGCTTTACCTTTTTCAATGATTCAAGAAAATGATCTTCTGTAACAAACTTTGATTCTATTGATTCTCTAAGGGAAAGCATGGCTGCTTCTCTCGCAACAGCCTCAAGGTCAGCGCCGGTATATCCTTCTGTTTTCTTGGCAAGGTCTTTCAAGATAAGGTCTCTTTTTTCAGGAGCTAGGAGTTTTTTTCCGTCGCCTATAGGCATCTTTTTTGTGTGAATTTCAAGAATCTGCAATCTTCCTTTTTCATCAGGAGATCCTATAAGGAAAATCTTGTCAAATCTTCCTGGCCTTAACAATCCAGGGTCCAACATATCTGGCCTGTTCGTTGCTCCTATGACAAGAATATCATTCAAGTCCTCAAGACCATCCATTTCTGCAAGCATCTGGTTTAAAACACGTTCTGTCACACGGGTTCCGGCATCTATTCCCCTCTTGCTTGCAAGCGCATCTACTTCGTCAAAAAATACTATACAGGGGGCAACTTGCCTTGCTCTTTCAAATATTTTTCTCATTCCTTCCTCGCTTTTTCCGACCCACATAGAAAGAAGGCTTGGCCCTTTCACCTGTATGAAATTTGCCTCAGCTTCTTTGGCAACAGCTTTTGCAAGCAGAGTTTTTCCTGTTCCTGGAGGACCATAAAGGAGAATTCCACGTGAGGGCCTTATTCCCATTCTTACAAAAGTTTCTGGATATTTAATAGGCCATTCAACAGCTTCCTTTAATTCTTGCTTTATGCTTTCAAGTCCCCCTATATCTACCCATCCTATATTGGGAGTTTCAACCAGCACTTCACGCATAGCAGAAGGGCGAACAACTTTAAGCGCTTCTGTAAAATCTTCATGTTTGATTATAAGTTTTTCAAGAATATCTGCGGAGATTTCTTCATCTCCTTCCATTTTCATCTTTGGCAGTACTTTTCTAAGGACTATCATGGCTGCTTCCTTACACAAAGATTCCAAATCAGCTCCGACAAATCCATGGGTTACAGAAGCTATTTCTTTAAGATTCACATCTTTCTGAAGAGGCATTCCCCTTGTATGAATCTTAAGTATTGAAAGCCTTCCTTCTTTTCCAGGAACATTTAGTTCTATCTCTCTGTCAAATCTTCCAGGCCTTCTCAAGGCAGGGTCTAATGAATTTGGCCTGTTTGATGCTCCTATTACTATGACTTTACCTCTCGATTTCAGTCCATCCATCATGGTCAATAACTGGGAAACAACGCGTCTCTCAACTTCTCCCATGACTTCTTCTCTCTTTGGGGCAATTGCATCTATTTCATCTATGAATATTATTGCAGGAGCTGTTTTTTCAGCCTCATCAAAAATATCACGGATTTTCTTTTCACTTTCACCATAGAATTTGCTCATTATTTCAGGCCCGTTAAGCAAAATAAAATTTGCTTCAGTCTCTGTTGCAACAGCTTTTGCAAGCAGGGTTTTTCCTGTTCCTGGTGGACCATGAAGAAGAACTCCTTTTGGAGGTTCAATAGCAAGCCTTTCAAAAATCTCCGGGTGTTTCAGCGGAATTTCCACCATTTCCCTTATCTTTTTTATTTCGTCAGACAATCCACCGATATCTTCATAAGTTATTTCAGGTATGTTCTCTTCTGTTATTTCAACTGCCTTTGGGCTGAGAGTAACTTGAGTATTCTCTGTTATTATCACCGGCTGAGAGGGATTGGCGTTTACCACGATGAATTTGATTTGTGTTATTCCTCCAATCTGCCCGAAACCCATGTTTCCAAACATATCTCCAAGCATGTCGCCAAATTCTCCCCCAAACTCGTCAGAGAGAAGGTCCCTTCTTCTCTGGACTCCTCCGAGAACAACTAAATCTCCTTTGACAACAGCTCTTCCAAGAAGGCCTCTTCTCAAATTTTCTGGCTCTGCCTGCACCATTATATTCTTTTGTGCAGGAGCTATCGTCATTTTTTTTGCTTCTTTGACATCTGCTTTTGAAACCTTTACAGCTTCTCCTATTCCTGTCTTTGCATTTCTTCTTAATATTCCATCTATTCTTATTATTCCTTCACCAACGTCTGCAGGGTATGCCCTATCGGCAATTGCGACTGTTTCCCTGTTTCCTTTGATGACAATCACATCGCCCCTTTTTATTCCAAGCTCTCTCATTATTTCCCCGTCTATCCTTGCAATGCCCTTGTATGCATCATCCTGCTGCGCTTCAACAACCTTCAGCTGAACTTCCTTTTTGTCCATTTTATTTTTGCTCTTTTTTGTTTTTGACTACTTTTATCTTAAAGCTGCCAGAAATTTTCCTGAATACGTTCTTTATCTCTTTTCCTGCTTTTCTTACAGCATCCCTTTCCTTTTCGCTTATTTCTAAGACAAATCTCATTTTTCCTCCTTATTTTGTTTTTTTATTTTTTCAAATTCAACAATATTTGGAATGTTTAAACGAGTTGAATGAGTTGAATGAACTGCCTCTTTCTGTTTTCCCTGCTGTTTAATTTGCTCGCTAAAACTTAAGCTTAATCTTCCAAAATCTTCAAAGCAGAGTTTCACCATGTCATTCATGATTTTTTCCTGCGCTCTTATGAAAGACACTATCTCTTTAGGGATTGAAACAGCATAGCTGTTGCCGACAAGCCTCATCTTTACCATAAATTCTTTATTTTTTAAGATAGCAAATTTATGATATTCTGCCTCATCATTAGGATGGATAATCTTGTTATTGCATTTTTCACATGCAACAGCCCTTAATAGAAATCCGTTTTTCTCAACGCTTGCCTTCTTCATTCTGGAATTGCAGTTCTTGCAGAGTATTGGATTGTCAAAGATGTCTGCCATTTCTGTTTCTTGTTTTTGTGCCTTTTTTGTTTTTTGTTTGAGTTTAAACCACCGTGCCTTTTGGCATTCACCGAAGACACAGCAGTTGGGTTGAAAAGAGGTGGTATACACTTCAGTGTATACACAGACAGAGTATACTATTTAAATATTTCGGTGATTTTGAAATATTTTAAAAACCTGCGCTGATTAAGCATCTAATGAATTTAAAAGAGGGGACAAAAAAATTCTTCGGAAAATTCTGGAATCTTCTCTGGAGAGATGACAGCTTTAAAGGATGGATCTTTTCTCTGGTCTTTCTCTTCGTCTTCATAAAGTTCATTTTCTTTCCTGTTCTGGGCCTTATAACAGGAACTTCCCTTCCTTTGGCAATAGTGGAATCCTGCAGCATGTACCATCAAGGGGGATTGTTTTCCAATTTTGATGAGTGGTGGCAGAATCATGAGGACAAATATTCAAAACTTGCCGTAAACGAAACAGATTTTCAGAGTTTTCCCCTAAAGAACGGGTTTAACAAGGGGGATATTTTGTTTGTTATAAGAGCAAACCCTGAAAAACTAGAGGAAGGGGATGTGATAATTTTCAATGCAAATCAGAGAAATCCAGTGATACACAGGATAGTTAGGATAAGAAACATGAATGGGGAAAGGGTCTTTTCAACTATAGGAGACAACAACAACGGGCAGCTTGAATTTGAAAAAGGAATAACAGAAGACATGCTTGTCGGAAAAGCTATAGTAAAGGTTGTTCCTTATCTGGGATGGGTAAAGCTGGTATTTTATGATTGGCAAAAACCAATTGAGGAAAGAGGCATGTGCAGCGAGAGATAGTAGAAATATTATTAAAGGAACTTATTTAATAGGTTAATTAATAATTAAGTGTTAAAACTGAATGTTGGATTTTACACTGAAACAGGTAAATGAAGATAAATTAAACTAATAAAACATAAATAAAAACAAGATAAAAATGGAATTTTGTCCGAGATGCGGTTCAGTTCTGGTAATGAAGACCAAAAACATGGGTTGCCAAAGATGCGGCTATTCTTCAAAATCAAAGATGAAGATCAAGACTTCTGAAAAAATTGGCAGCAAGAAAGAGGTTGCAATAATCAAGGAAAAAGATGTTGAGGTTTATCCAATAGTTGATCTGGACAAGCCGTGCGAAAAGTGCGGGAACAAGAAGGCATACTTCTGGACCCTGCAGACAAGAGCAACAGACGAAGCAGAGACCAAGTTCTTCAAATGCACGAAATGCGAGTTTACCTGGAGAGAGTACAGGTAAAAAAATATTTCTTCTCAGACAACTCAATAGTTATATCAAAATATAAGTTTATTTAAAAAGTAAACAAGTTAGTAAAAGATAATGGAAATTGCAGTTGCGCCAATAGATAGTCATGCAGTATTAAAAGAGGATATGCATAACGAGATGGGCTTTGCACATGAGCCATCTTCTGAGAGATTTGCACAGCTTGCTCCCGATAGTCTATTAGGTTTTTGGCAATTTGCAAGAATAAATGTTTCCGGTTTACCTTCTCTTGTTGAGCAAGCCATTAAAAGAGGGGTTCGAGTTCTTGATACTAAAATTCCTGCATTCATGTGGACTTCTAAGGCTGGACATGATGATATTGGGGCAGTTTTATATGTAAGAGACGTGCATAGTGATGACTTAGGATATTGTTCTAAAAGATATTTGCATGGAAAAGACAGGGGGCTTGTTGCAAGAATATCTTTTGGTCCTGCATCAAAAGTTGACAGAAGAGGTTGGAAATTTTCAAATTTTGGAAGATTGCATATAGGCTCATATGCTTTCAGAGATTTTCTTCCTGTTCCTGCTGTTCAAGAGGTTACAGAAAAGGAGTGTTTATCTGAAGAAATTAGCTTCCCTCTTAGGTGGCTAAAAAATAAAAAAGGAATTTGGCAATTTGATAATCCATACACAGACGGATGTATGAATCAAGAAACAAGAACCCCCTGGCAGAGATTAACAAAGGGCGAGTATTATCCAAAAATGGTTGAACTTTCCAAGAGAAAAAGCACAATTCCTTTCTCTCAAGGTCTTAATGCTTTTGGGCAAGAAGAGAAAAAAGATAAGGCTATTGGAGAGTTGTTTAAGGTTTTCGAAACAACGCACTCTGGATATCACCCAATTTTGCAAACTTTAAGTGGTTTTGGAGAAGTAAAGCCTAGTGATAATATTACAGAAATGACGCCTAGACAAGGTGTCGAATACCTGTTTAGCAGAGTTCTTCCTGCAATGAAACATTTTATTAATTCTAAATAAAAAGCAGGCTACAGATAGGATTTTAAATTGTCTTGGCTTGGATGTTTAATGAAAAAAGAGAAAGAAGACATGGCCTCTTGGGAAAATTCTGAGGTAAGATTTGCAATAAATAGATATGAAGACATTTTCTCTGATTTTGACCCAAGACCTGTGCCCTTGAAAGGATTTTCTGATGACTTCCTTTCTGAGGCAAAAAGAGCATGTGCTGTCAAGGAAGAAAAAATAGACTTTATCTTTATGATTCCAAAAGAAAAGAGAAACATAAAGGAAGAGGCAAGGATAGAGGACAGATTAAAGAAATACTTCAGAAAGCACCTTGCTATTCTGGAGAAGGATAAAAAGAAGACAATAAAAACAGGGCTTTCTTTCACTGCTCTGGGAATTGTCTTAATGTTTGTAGCCACTTATATCTTCTTCAAGTTCAAAAATGAAAGTCTTATAACAAGTTTTTTTACCATCCTTCTTGAGCCTGCAGGCTGGTTCCTTTTCTGGGAAGGCTTGGATTTGGTAATTTTTAAAACAAAGAATGTTGGCCCTGATCTCGATTTCCACAGGAAGATGGCAGGCGCAACAATAAAATTTGTTTCCGTGTAATTTAAAAATTCCCTTAAAAGAGAACAAAAACCGAATATTTTTAAACTTCTTGTAGATTGTTTGGTTATTGGCTCCGTAGCTCATGAGGGGTAAACCCCTTACAATAACCCCTGTTTAAAGTGGTTATTCGCTACGCCAAAAGGCTCCGTAGCTCAGCCTGGTAGAGCACTGGACTCTTATGTGGGAGAACCAAGGTTCTCCTTAATTCGCGACTTTGTTCGCGGATTAGTGGGATTTTGTCAAACAAAATCGCTCACACTACCTCTCCTTTTAGAAAGGAGGAAAACAGAGAGATCCAGGTGTCGTGGGTTCAAATCCCATCGGGGCCATCCAGCGAAACATTTAAATAGAAGTAAGATTAATCTTATTTATGATAATTGATACAACTAAAATGAGTTCAAGAGGGCAGGTAGTAATACCATTAGATATGCGCAAAGGAATCAATGAGGGAGATAAGCTTATTATAATCAGAAAAGATGATGAAATAATTCTAAAAAAATCTATCCCAGAAACAGCTCTTTGGTCTGAGAAATCTTTGGCAAAAACATGGCTGAATAAAGAGGAAGATGAAGCATGGAAAGATTTGTGAGGGGAGATGTTGTGGTTCTTGATTTTCCTTTCTCTAACTTACTACAGGTTAAAAGAAGACCGGCTCTGATTGTTAAGATTCCAAAGGGCGGAGACGCAATAGTTAGCCAAATAACAGGAAAATCACAAGAGTCTTCTCTTGAAGTTCAAATTAATAAAAAGGATTTCAAGGAGGGCGGATTAAAAATAGATAGTTACCTTAGATTAGATAAATTTTTTTCTATTGAAAGGTCTATTATAAAATATAAAGCTGGCTCCTTAAAACCTGAAAAATTTAAAGAGATTATAGACAGAATAATCTCTTTTTTGAGAGATTAACTAAGCTTTGCCTATTTTTGATTAGAGTCTAAAACTCAAAATCCTTGAGTTTAAAGCCATAATTATAAGAAACCTTAACACTTCTGTTTAAAGGTCATCGGGGCCATTTTTAGTTCATTTATTTTAACAAGCAAATTTATATACTAAAAGAGCTTTCTTTAAAAATATGGGTTATGTAATAAAAAAGAGTGGGAAAAAATAGGCCTTCAATGCAAACAAAATAAAAAGGTCTGTAAAAAAATCAGCAAAGGGAGCACATCTCTCGGAGAAAAAGATAAAGACTCTATTGAAGGAAGTTGCTGAGCCGATAATAAGATTATATAAAAATAAAGTGGTAAGATCCCATACCCTTAGAAAAGCGGTTTTAGGAAGATTGAAGAGAAAGTCAAAGCCAACTGCAGCCGTTTGGATAAGGTATGAAAAAACAAAAAGGTGAAGAATAACTATCTTCTGTGCTTGAAGAACTCAATAGCCCGAAATCTCTTAAAGACTTTCTTGTAAGAGCCTTTTGGAACAAGAACTTTCGTTTTTGATTCATTCAGAAGCCGGAAGTCATACATGCCAACTGCGCCTTTTACCTTGTTCTTGCCCGGATATTTTTTCCAGTGAGATTCTTTCTTATGTTTGTATTGTAAAACCATGAATGTTTATTAATAGTGTATAGTTAATAAAATATATGTAGGGGTTTTCCGGCATAAAAATTAATAAAAAAGAAAAAACGAGAAAAATATTAACAAATAAGTAAATAAAGCAAATTCGGGGCGGTAGTTATCAGAATTCTTCTTTTATCTGATCAGGTTCTGAATGTTTTCTATTGCGTCTGCAACTTCTCTGCCTTTCTTGGTCAGTCTTATAATTTTTATTCGCCCCTTTTTTTCGAAATCAACCAAGCTCAAAGCCTCCAGCGTCTGCAGGATTTTCACTGCATGGCTGTAAGTGCAATCCACTTCCTTAGCCAAAATACTGCCGTACCTCATCCTTGTGTTCTTTTTCAAAGATACCAGCATCAAAGCCGGCTTTCTCCTGAAAAAGATGTCAAAATTGTCTTTCATCTTTGGACGTGTGTATTTTAAAGTATATATCCCATAAGTGATGTGCTTTTAAATCTTTTGGAAAACATGGAAAACATATTTCGTAACGTTTATTAACGAAAACAGCCAATCCAAAAACATGGAAAAAACCGGAAGAATGGAAAAAACAGAGAAGAATAAAGGCAAAACAAGGATTCTTGCAGTGGGAGACATCCATGGGGACACTGGTTTTGTGAAAAGGCTTGTGGAAAAGGCAAAAAATGAGTCCGTGGACATTGTCATACTTGCAGGAGACATAACAACAGCAGAAAAGTCGATAGAAAACATAGTTGGCCCTTTCGTTAAAGCAAAAAAACAAGTTCTTTTGATTCCAGGAAACCATGAATCTGCTGCAACGATAGATTTTCTTTCAAAAATGTACGGAGCAAAGAACATTCATGGATACGGGTTAAAAATCGGGGATGTTGGAATCTTCGGGGCAGGGACAGCAAACATGGGAATTCATTCTATAGGCGATTCCGGAATTTCAGAGCTTCTAAAAAAAGCTCATGAAGATGTAAAGGGTTCAAAAAAGAAAGTCATGGTTACCCATATACATCCCATAGGAAGCAGGGCAGAAATATTTGGTTTTTCTGGCTCCTCGGCAGTAAGAAAAGCCATCGATGATTTTAAACCTGAAATTCTTATAAATGCTCACATCCACGAGGCAGGAGGCATGGAAGAAAAAATTGGTTCTACAAGAGTCATAAACGTAAGCAGGAGAGAGAAGATATTTGAGATTTAACATGCCAAGAAAACAGAAAAAGACAATAGCGGAAACATCTGCAGAGCAATTTTTTCCCATAGAGCCTGAAGATATAAAGCATTCTGTCGAAAAACCCTATAAGACAATTGAGCCGAGCTCTTTGATAACTGTAGAAAAACAGGGAGAGATTAAGAAAATTGTGAAAGTCAAAAAACAAAAAAGAGCGGTAAAAAGCAGGGTTAAAGGTGAAGTTAAAAAAGGAAAGAGAGAAAAGGCAGAGTTTATTCCCAAAAAGGTTTCTTTGAAAGAAGATGGTTATGAACTGGTAATCACGGAAAAACCGCAGGCAGCACTAAAAATCGCTTCTGCCCTAGGAAAATCTGTCCAAAGAAATATGGGCTCTGTTCCTTACCACGAAGTCAGCAGAAACGGGAAAAAAATTATTGTTGCATGCGCTGTCGGCCATTTGTTCACTTTAATTCAAACTTCTAAATCTTCCAGCGCAGGCGGCATGCCTGTTTTTAATATTGGATGGGTTCCAAACTATATTGCAAGGAAAGGCGATTTCAGCAAAAAATATTACGATGCTCTTATTTCTCTGGTAAAAAACGCTGGTTCCATAACTGTTGCTACAGATTATGACATAGAAGGAGAAGTCATAGGATTGAATGCCGTGAGATTTATCGCAGGGCAGAAAGATGCTTCAAGGATGAAATTTTCCACACTCACGGAAAAAGAGCTTAATGAATCATATGAAAAAAAATCCCCAACTCTTGACTGGGGTCAGGCAATTGCAGGAGAGACAAGGCATTACCTTGACTGGTTTTACGGAATAAATCTTTCAAGAGCATTGATGAATGCCATAAGAGCAATAGGAAAATTTAAGATAATGTCTATTGGAAGAGTCCAGGGGCCTGCCCTAAATCTCATAGTCCAGAAAGAAAAACAGATTTCTTCTTTCAAGACAAAGCCTTACTGGCAGGTGGTTATTACATTAGAAAAGCCAAAGATAGATTTGATATTCAACAGGGATATCTTCAAAAAAGAAGAGTTGGAAATTTTCAAAAAACTTCCCGGAAAGACTGCAGACACAAGCACAGAGAAAAAAACCCAAGAGATTCAGCCAAATCCGCCTTTTAATTTGACAAATTTGCAAACAGAGGCATACAGGTTATTTAACTTGAACCCGGGAAAAACACTGCAGGCAGCGCAGAGCCTTTACCTTTCTGGCTTAATATCTTACCCAAGAACATCCAGCCAAAAGCTCCCCCCTTCAATAAATTACAGGGAAATTCTCAAGAGGCTTGCGGCAAGGTATAGGGCTGAAAAACTTTTGACGGGAAAAGTTCCTGTAGAAGGAAAAAAGACAGATTCTGCCCATCCTTCCATATATCCTACAGGAAACTTTGAAGAAATAGGGGGGGATGAAAAAAAAGTATACGACTTAATTGTGAGAAGATTTCTCTCCCTGTTCTGCGAAGATGCTGTTGTTGAAAACAAAGTAATAACTGCCAAAATAGATGCTGATGAAAAAAATGTTAATAATGAAAAAAGAGGTGATAAAATTAAGGTTGTTGATGATAGTGAAAAGAGTAAGACAAATAAATTATTTTTCCAGGCAAGAGGTTCAACAATTAAAAAGAAAGGCTGGTTAGAGATATATCCTTTCAAAATATCTGAAACAAATATTCCAGATATAAATGGAAAGGTAAAAATCTCAGAAGTTAATTTCAAAGAAAAAGAAACGCAGCCTCCGCACAGATTCTCCCCTGCGAGCCTTGTCTCAGAGCTGGAAAAAAGAAATCTTGGAACAAAGGCAACAAGGGCTGCAATTCTGGAAACACTATATGATAGGGGTTATGTGCAGGACCAGAGCATAAAGGCGACTCCTTTGGGAATTTCCCTTATAGAAACTCTGGAAAAGCACTCGCCAATAATAATAGACGAAGCCCTGACAAGAAACTTTGAACGTGAGATGGATGAAATACAAAGGTCAAAGAAGAACTACCTGGAGAAAGAAAAGAAAGTGATAGAAGAGGCAAAGGAAACCATAAGTAAGATCTCAGAACAATTCAAGTCACAGGAAAAAGAAATAGGGAAGGAACTTGCTGGTGCAAATGAAAAACTATGGCAACAACAGAGAGAGGAAAACAAGCTGAACATCTGCCCTGTCTGCAACCTTGGATCTTTACAGATAATGTACTCTAAAAAGACGAGGAGAAGTTTTATCGGGTGCAGCAAATATCCTGAATGCAGAAACACATACAGCCTCCCGCCAGACAGCCTGATAAAACCTTTAACGCCAAGAAAGAACTGCGAAAAGTGCGGTTTCCCAATGTTGTTATCAATCAGAAAGGGAAAAAAACCCTGGATGTTCTGCTTCAATCCTCAATGCGAAACAAACCGGGAGAGGATTGAAGAATACAGAAGAAAGAAGAAAGAGGAAAATGAAAATTTTTGAAAATAGAAAAAAATTTATAGAGGATATGTTCAGCAATCTAAAAAAAACTATAGCTATAAATTTACAAAATCTCCCAAATGAAGAAATTCCTCTTATGGAAAGTCATTTAAGAGCATTGTATTTTCAAACTTATTATTTACTTGCTTTAGGATTCTACAATGCTTCTTTAGTATTATGTGGTATTTTATTAGAGAGTCTTACAAAAGAAAAGCTTCATATAGAGGGTGTATCAGACGAAAATATAGAGAAAATGGATTTTAGAGAATCAATAATAAAATCTAAAAATATACTTAACTCGGATGAGATTTCTTTTTTAGAAAGTAAAAAAAATGACTTAAGGAATCCTTACACTCACTATAACATGATGAAATTATCTAAAGGAATTTATTATCCAACATTCGAAATTAAAAATGTAAACATCGTAGAAAAGCTGAAGGAATTGCATGGGTTAGTCAAGCAAGGAAAATTAACCGAAGCACAAGCTAGACAAAAACTCATTGAAGGAATAAGCCCTGTATTAAAGAGCTCTAAGGAGTTTAGACCAATTGCCCAATTAGCTAAAAGCCAAATTGAAGAAGAGGGGTATGCACTAAAAACATTTTTAGAGGTTGATAAATTTGTAAGAGATTTCTCAGAAAAATATTTTGATCAGGGAAAAAGAGAATCACAAAAAAATAATTCTTAATTAATTCCCCTTGATTGTTTTATATATTCTTCTTAACAATGCAAACATAAAAATCATAGTAGGAAAATAAAGGATAATTTCTGGTAGTTTAAGCAATATAGAGTTGTATTCATATCCGAATTCTAAAAGAGAAAGGAAAAAAAGAACATATCCTAAAAATAAAAAGAATTTCCAAATGGGTTCTTTAACGTCTAATTTAGCATTCCAAGTAATATAAATTAATAATAAAACAACAAAATAATAAGAAACAAAAGATAAAATTATATGACTTTTTAAGGTTTCTACCATTAAAAAAGAAAATAGAGCTACTCCTGCAAATAATCCTGCATTATTATTAAAATAATTTCTTAAAGACATTTAACTTATTAAAATATAATCTCTTTCATATATAAATGTTAATTAAACCCACTTCCCCAGATTCGTCTGGGTTTTTATGTTCTCAAGGACCTTGCTCTTCTTCAGTATTTTTGAGGGATCGTAACCGAATTTTATCATCTCACAAACGACACAACACACAAAATATATAAAGAAAAATATCTTAATTACTCCATGAGAAATTATAAAAAGATTCATATCTGGGAGTTTCCACCAACACTTACTTTTTTGGGGCTAAATCAAAAGTTTAAAGAGAATATTTTTAAGGAATTGAAAAATAGATATAAATCTATTAAGGATTTACTTAAAGAATTAAATAAGTCTGGAAAAAGATATGGGTTAAAAAGAAAATATAATAATGGACATTTAAGTTATTGGAAAATAGGTTCAAAAAAAGATAGAGGTAGAATAAAGAATATTAATATTCCACTATGGATTTTGATAGAAATATCAAAAATTCTCTCTGAAAGCAGCAAAAAAAATAATAAAACAATGATAGAAATAGAAAAAAATATAGAATATTATACTGGAACTGGAAAATCACACCCAATATTTAACCAAAAGTTGCCTTTATATCTAACTCCGGAAATGACCTCTGTTATTTTTCATTTTTTAGGAGATGGGCACATAGGAAAGAAGGGGGAGGTTTCTTCTTATAGACAAATGAACAAAGAAGGATTAACCAATTTTTTAAGAAAATTACAGATAGTGTTTGGAGATTTTGATTATCCTAAAAAGGAGTTTCATAATGGTAGATTAAATGTTCCAAAAATAATAACAGAATTCTATATTTATTATTTTAAACTTCCGAGTACAAATACTTTTGAATCATATCTTCCCAAAAATATAAAGGGGCTAAAGAGGAGTTTTTTAGTTGCTGGATTAATTTCTTTTATTATTGATGAGGGTCATGTGGGAGAAGTTATAACTATTTACGGAAAGAATGAAAGATTGATGAAAGACATAAGGGATATTGGTATTAAATGTGGATATATATGCCATCAAATAAGGAAAAAATATGCTTATGATAAATTTGATGTTTATAGGTTTAGTATTTCATCAAAAAGCTATAATAAATTCTATAGAGATATGAAAAGATTATCTAACCAATTTCCAACCTGTAATTTAGCCCACAAAACAGAAAGGCTTACGAAAAGAATTCGGTAAGACTTTTTTGGTCTAAAGAAGCGATTAACTTACTTTTCTTAAAAATTTTAGCGGGATCAAAACCGAATTTTATCATGCTGACTTTCTTAGAACTCTCTATTAATTCCTTTTTGTCTTGGAATTGGAGTGATTTGGTTGACATAGCTTTCTTTGTAGCTTCTCTGCATACCCATACTCCTAAAGCTGCCCAATAGGTAGGTAATTCTATTCTAATTACTAAAACGCTCGCCTGTCTCTGTTCTTTTTCCAGATATTCTAGTACAGGAAGCCTTGATGCATAATAACCTCCAGCAGTACTTGAGGCATAGCTGCTTCTTCCATAAAAATCCTCCATGTCTGTGGAAGCCTTTATCTCTTTTCCGGGATTCCACGAGCTTCCAGGAAGATACAATTCAAAAAGCTCGTAAGAAAAAACATTCGGGAAAAGCATTATTAAATAACAGTTTCCCATGAATTCCCCAAAGAATAATTCGTGATTCTCAATCCATTTGTAAGTCCTGATTTTTTTAAGGAGATTTTTTCCGAGCATGTCGTCTGTCGCTGTGATTGACCAGCGTGTTGGAACAAGCCTCCTGTCTTTTTTCATGCCAAGAACTCCAACAGAAAGAACTTTGCTCAATGTGTATTCTGAGAAGCTATTCTTGTAAAGAAACTCTATGGCGTCTGTGGCTTTTATCTCATCGTTCATTACCTTATCCAGCTTTGAATCAATCTTCACGTTTCCTGTAATTTTTGCTTTTTTCAATGGAGCATTCATTCCCTGGGGAAGAACTATCCTGTCTCTCCTGAATCCAGGACCAACTCTTCCCATGAATTCTATTTCAACATCAACAGGCTTTGAAGCAAGCGCAAGTTCCTGGGCCATTTCAACGAATTTCTTCTCGCCGCTTCTCGGTGAAGTGACATTTGACTGAAATCTTGAATTAAGAAGGCTTTCTCTTAGACTGACAACATCCCTTATCCCAAAATTGTTTTTAGCCCAAAACTCTGGTTTGTCATAAATCCATGCATCTTCATCTTTTTCCAGCGGGCTAAGGATTCCAACATTTACAAGAGGATATTTTAGCTTTGATCCAATGAAAACGCTTGGAGGGCTGCTCGCCTCAATCTGGGAGATTTTCCCTATGTCTCTGTATCTGAATCTCGTATCAGCTATCTTCTTTATTACCTCAAAACGAATGTCCTCTGTCATTTTTTATATTTGATATTTTAACTGAGAAAAACCTTTAGATGTTAATTAATATAATAGTTTAACCTGTTATGAACTTATTTTATAATATTTAAATTATAATACTTCCTCCTATTAGAAATACAACCAAAACCTCTTTAAAATCTTTGAGAACTACCTGGGAGTTTGAAATATTATTGCAGCCGCTTATAGCACCCTTTAATTTGACCACGCTTACGATGCGAGTTCTTCTCGCGGAAGTCTTTGGGCGAATTTGGAATGTTACAACCATCCTCTGCGAAATATACCCTTTTCCTTTATCTCAAAATTCATATCCTTGTTCGGAAGGCTTCTGTGTTTAAGCAATACAGCTTTCCTTTTTCCATCCTCGTTCTTCAGCTCAATGATGGTTTTGCTCCAGTACTTCATCAGGTCTCCTCCAACGAGGTTTACTCCCGGTTTTATGCCCTTTTTCCTGTCATCTTCAGACAGGAATTCAGAATAAACCTGATTTGTTATTATCACAGGAATTCTCTGCTTTCTGGAGATTTCTGCAAGAGTCTTCATCTGCCATGCCAAAGCCCGATTAACTTTTTTTATGTCTTCTGCAGATGCTGCCTCCTTGTTCTTAACATTTCCAAGCTCAAGGCGGTAATGCATAGCCATGCCATCAACAATTAAGAGGCCGATATTTTCTTTTTTGACCTGCTCTGCCAGCTTGTTGAATATTTTCCTCTGCTCAAAAAAATCCATAGGCTGCAGAAACAGGATGTTTTTCAAAATTTCCTTGTAATTCTCACCAACAATCTGCTTTACCCTTTCTGTAGAAAAACCGCCTTCTGTATCAATAAAAACGACTTTGTTGCCTTTCTTTGCCTGGCTGCATGCAGCAAGAATAACAAAATTAGTCTTCCCGCTTGCAGGAGGACCTGCAATCATAGTTATAATGCCTGCTTCATAGCCTCCGTAAAGCCATTTGTTGAGGTCAAAGCTTCCTGCAGAAACTTTCTCTGTTGCTTCAGGTTCCATCTCATTCAGAAACAGGGGATAAGATTAATAAGAATTGTTGTGGTATCAAAGAAGATATTCTGGCAGGGGTTCTGGCCTAGATTTTGATTTTATTTTTATTCCGAGATGTATTAAATATTTTGAAATGGTATCCCAACTGTGCCATGTAAGGCATGCTGTTTTAGTGATACTTCTAGTTTGAGAGTAAATCTGGGCAATTTTCTCAATTTCTTCTTTGGATAATGGGGGTCTTCCACTTCTACTCTCAAACATTACATCTGGAATAGCTTCTTCCAATTGTCCATGTCTTAATAATGTTCTGTACAAACCAGGGTCATTTTCAGATAATTCATGTCTTGTTAAATTGTGGTATCTCTTATTGGCTCTGAAAAAATCTAAGGGAGTTTTAAATCCGTTGTATCTTCCAGGAATATTTTTTCTCCCAAGACCTTTGACTCTTGATTCTAATTTATTTGCCACAGAAAAAGAATAAAATCGGTGCTTTTTAAGGATTTACTTCATCTTCTTGAAGGCTTCTTCTGTCTTGTCCAGGTCTTTTATTATTGAAGCAACTGCGTCGCTTATGGCTTTTTTTGCGGTTTTTCCTTTCGTTGTGACTTTCAGTATCGGCTTCTCAGAGGGATGCTCCCTTTTCCAGGCAGCAAAGCTTACAGAGGAATCTTTGTTTAAGTACACGCGCAGAATTTCAACAAGAGTCATGCTTCCTATCCTTGCCTCAATTTCATCCTTTGAAATTTTTAGAATCTCCAGTTTAGTGTCTTCCATGATAAGAAATCAGAATTTTCCTTTAAAAATCTATGGTTTATGGTTCTTCCTCGTCCAGTTCTGCTTCTCTTGTTTCCGGTTTTCCAAACGCCTTTTCCTTGGCATACTCGTCTTCCATCAATTTGATGTTTTCCCTCTCTTTTTCCATTTTAATTCTTTTCAAGTCAGAAATAGTCAATGAATCAAGAATTTGCCTGTCAAAGCTGATGGCTTTCTTTTGCTGCGGCTGCGAGAATATTTTTGGCTGTGATTGAGAAAATATTCTTGGATTTTTTTCCTGGGATTTGCTTTTTTCCAGAAATTGTGTCATGGCAAACAAAGGGTCATGAAAATTCCTTTCCCTTATCAGCTTTACTCTGAGAAAACGTTCAAGCTTGTCCACGAGACCATAACCTGGGGGGACAACGCCCTGCTCTGCCATTTTTACCGCTGATTCTGCCTCTCCTATTGCTTCTGCGAGCTGTCCTTGTGTAATCCCTCTTAATCTCCTTACCCGCATTATTATCCAATGAAAATTATCCACAAGGTCTGGTCTTGGTTTTAAGTTAAGGCCCTGCACCTTGGTCTTTTCTTCATGTCTTTTATCAACTATTTCCCTGAGCGTTTTTTCCTTTCCCCCAAACTCGCGCCTTTCCCGCTCTTTTGGTTTTACTCCTGTAAGCCTCTCCATTACGTCAGAAACTCTGCTTTTCCTGTCAGATTCGTCAAAGACTCTTTTGTCAGGCCTTTTTAATATTGGGAATCCTTCTTCAGAAATGCATTTTTCACATGCGAGAACTACTCCTTTTGGAGAGATAACCTCAAACACATTCCTCATCTTTCCAGATATTCCGCATATAGAACACGTTTCTTCCATAGCAGGCAGGAGCTAGGGGTGTTTTTTAATATTTCTATAAAATTGTATATAATTGCATAGGCAACATAGCTAGAAAAGGTATTTTTCTATTTCAAGTATATTTGCCGGAAGTTTTAACTTGGTCTTTTCATTTATTACTACTGTCGGAGATTCTGTTACGCCATATTTTCTTTCCAGTTTATCCACAAGATTGCTGCTAAGGTCTACATCAAAAGAATAAACAAGGAGATTCTCGTTCCTGTTGACAACGCTTTCAAGGATTCTTCCTGCTTCCTCGCTGTCTTTGAGATAAGATTCATTGTTGGAATAAAAGAAGAATATGGTGTTTATTCTCTCTTCTGTTTCCCATGGTTTTACGCAGTTCTTGTTGAAATCCCTGACAAACTCGAAATGCTCAAGCTCTATGAGTGAATAAAACTGCTTCCTAAGAAGGACATTCTCATTCTGTTTTCCAAGCCTTCTTTCAAGGTCGTCTATTATTCTTCCCTGAAAGCCAAGGTCTTTGGATACCTTGTTCAGAGAATTGTCATTACATATCGATGCATTGAACAGGGAATAATCCAGCTTGTCCTGGAAGATGTCATAGCCAACGCCAACCTGAAGATTGGAAACCCTCTGAAGCTCAAGGTAAGATATTGAATAGCTTATTGCAAAGATGAGCAGGAAAACGAGTGTTGCTATTAACAGAGATACGAGATACCTGTTCTTGCTTTCATACTTTCTTTTTTCCATGTTTTGGTTCTGATGAAAAACGATTAAAACTTATATAAGTTTCTCTCTTTTATAGCTCCCTCCATTTTACAGTTTTTGAAAATGCCGTGTAGAACAGAGTAATCACCCACCATAACCCGAAAAGAATTGCAAAAAACAGGTAAAAAAGCACGAGATTGACGAATAAACCTGAAAGCCTCCCTATTTTTTTTGAGGCATAATGCATGTAAAAGCCAAGGACAGCCATGAACAGAAGAATAAAAAGCACGACAGGCTTGCTGAAGAAAATGAACAGAACCCTTTCTATGAAATAAAGATTTATGTTAAATACGCTTGAAAAATCAAAATTAATGCTCTGATAAAAAACCAGAGTGTCTTTAACTTCAAAAACAGTCTTGAAGAACATGTACACGACGACAATAACTGAAAGAATTATGCTCACCAATGCTGTTGGTATGACAAAGCTTCCAAGGTCGCCGTATTTTTTTCCTATGATTTTTCTGTAAGTCCACAGGTTTTTCAGCAATCCAAAGTACCATCTCCTTCTCTGTATCATCAGCTCCTTGAATTTTGAGGGAGCAATTGTGTATACGGGAGCCTCTGGACAATTTTCAGTGTAGAATCCTTTATATTGGATTCTTAACGCCATTTCCAGGTCTTCTGTCGGATTTCCAACATCATACAATCCGTATTTGTCAAAAAATGTTTTTCTGTAAGCAGAAAAAGCTCCAGGAGTGATGTATATTGACTTTAAAGAGGCGAAGGCTTTTCTCAGGAAAAGTCCGAGAAGGTATTCCATATACTGGACTCTTTGGAGAATATTTTTTGGTTTGTCTATGACAATAGCAGGACTCACACACATTATTTCTTCATCTTTGAAAAATCTTACCATGTTTTTCATGCTTTTTGTATCAACTGTTGTGTCGGCGTCCATGGTGAATATAATTTTTCCTTTTGCCCTTTTTATTCCGAGGTTTAATGCGGTTCCTTTTCCCCCGTTTTCCTTGTGAAAAACTCTTACTTTCTCATTTTCAAATTTTCTGGCAATCTTTAAAGTGTTGTCTGTGCTTCCATCATCTATAACTATGACATCAAAATCAGGATAATCTGATTTTAAGACAGACTTCAGTGTTTTTTCTATTGTCTCTTCTTCGTTATATGCCGGAATTATGACAGAAACAGCCGGAAGTTCCTTGTCTGTATAAAACTCCCTTTTCTTTCTTGAATAATGGACAAAGCTGAGAATATAAAAAGTAGTGGCAAAAAGTCCCAGATATATGGACAGGTAAATGATAACAGTTATGATTTCCATATTTTAATTGATCTGTGTTTTGTTTAATCTGTTTCTGCCATTTCTGTCGCTGCTGTTTTTTCTGGAGTTTTTGGCTCTGAAACTCCAAAATAATCATAAAATTCCTGGGACAGTGTAAGCTCGTGGGTATGCCCCTGCCTTTTTTTGTTTACTAAATCCAATTCCGAGAATTTTTTTATGTGGTCATAGGCCTTGTTTCCCCTTATCTTCACAATGACAGACTGTTTTATTGGCTGTTTGAACGCTATTATTGCAAGGGTTTCCTGTTCTGCCTTGGTAAATTCACTGCTGCCTCCAGCAAGTCGCGTGGTTATGTTTGCAAATTCCTGTTTAACATCCATTTTCCACATCCCATTTTTTTCAATTATCCTGATGGCAGATTCTCTCTCATCATAGGATTTCTTCAGGTCTTCAAGAATTTCCCTTATGATTATGGGATTCATATCAGAAAGAGTAATGAGTGCCTTCATGTCCAGGAACTTTCCGGATACGAAGAGTATGGATTCTATAACACTCTTTGCTTCCTTCTCTTTTGCCTCATCAATTTCTTCCTGTACTTTGTTCTCTTCATCAGGTTGCATGGTTATTGAAAACCCAAAGAAGTTTTAAACCTATTCTTTTCTTTCCTTTTTTACCTTTATTTTGATTTTTTTAGCCTGCCTGCCTTTTTCATCAGAAAAACAAGCAGAGTGTTTGTCAAAAATACCATCAGGAACATGGCAAAAAACCAGAAAAACTGATAGCCCGGGCTTCCGATAGAAATAAAACTTGCACACGATTCAAAAACGCAGTTTGCATTCATATCTCTTGAAGAAAAGAAAAATGTGATGAAGAATATTATTGCTATCTCAAGAAAGCTGATTTTCCACAGGTCTTTCCTGTTCAAGCCAAGGAGAAATATGAAACCAAGGGCAACAGGAATGATATAGATATGCTCCAAAGTTATGAAGTTTCCCAGGGAGTTCATGAATCCAACAATAAAAAAATAATCTGTAATGCCCCATAGGGAACTGTTGGTTATTAGCTGGTAAAAGAAATCAATGTTCCAAAAGATATATGGTATTAAAAGTATGTTTGCCTGTATTGCAATTAAGTCAGAATTCTTTGTTATGATTCCAATTCCAATAAGAAATACTGCAATGTAGGAAAACCATAGGGGAATTGCAGAATCCAGATGTGTAAAGGCGTTAAAAAATGCAAGAACTCCAATAAGGATTAAAAAAGCTCCAAAAAGCCAGAATAGCAAGTCTTTATTTTTCACCATAGTTTTAAATCTTTCAGCCACTCATCCAATCTTGAATCTTAATATTGCCCCTATGCCTTTCATATTCCAGAATTGCTCTCCTTCGGGAGTTTCTGCAGAGATTATTTTTATTTCTGATCCCATATCTTCAGCCATTTTTGAAAGCTCTTTTACCTTGGATTTTTCAAGTTTTGAGCTTAGATACAAAGTAGCAACAGCACCCATTTCCAAAGCTCTTCTGGTGTCTTTTTCTCCAAGAGTCGATTTTTCAGGATCTTCTCCCAAAACTCTGAAAAATGTTTCAACCTCTTTCTTTTCCCTAAGCCTCTCGTGGTCTACGAGAAGCCCATGAGACCTTTCCACTAGTTCTTTCAGGCCTGATTCGGAGGAATCGCCCATGTCTATCTTTCCCAAAACCTTTCTCTGAAGCTGGTCTGTCAGATATTCACCTTCCAGAAATTCATCTTTAGTTGGTATGGGCCCCCCAATTAATATTCCCTTGAGTTTTGGCATTCCAAGAAAAATCTTCTTCATGTCCTCTGCAACCCTGTTGTAGAATTCCTTTGTCAAGCCTTCTGTAATCCTATGGAACCTTTGTGAGCTTTGTCCTCCCGCCCTTACCTTTGAAGGAATTCCCGAAGTCATTTTATTAAGAACATCTATTCTCTTTCCTTCCAGCAATCCCATGGTTGCCTCTTTCCTGTCCATAACGAGAAGGCCAAAAACTTCTGTCACTTCGAGCATTTCTTTTAAAGGATCAAGAATAAATTCCTTGTCACACCGGTACATTCTTGTTTTCAGTGGCATCATTGGTTCCACAGCCCAAATTTTTAAGTCATCTTGTCCTTCAATCTTTGAAACATTTCCGGCAAAAAGGGCAAGGCCTTTTTCAGGAGTTTTCTTGTATTCTTTCAGCTGCCTAGTTATCTTGTCAAGGGCATTTCCAACATTTTTTCTTGTTCCTGCGGATTTTATGTTCTTTGCAGTTGATTTTTCAGCTTCCAGCTGGTCGGCCACAGTGTAAATATTTTGGCCAATAGGAATATACACTGTTATTAGCTCTGTTGCTCTGGCTTTATACTGCTCAAGCTGTTCTACCAATTCTGCCAGTTCCTGCTTTGTCATTGACATTTTATATGAATTCTACCTTGAACTCTTTTCCTGATTTAATTTCTTTAGCATTGGTAACATGTTTAAGGTCTTGTAAAACTTCTTTTAGATAAGAATAAGCCTTTTTATCAACTCCAAGAATGATCTCAGAATTCATAGGTTTTTTATTATCTGATTTTACTTTTCTTATTTTTGAGATTAAATCTTTTAGTTTATTCCATCCAATTTTATGCCTAGATTCTTTAGATATTTGTTTCTCTACTTTTGGCCATTCAGAAATATGAATACTTTTTTCTTTTTCATTTTTCTTAAAGTGTTCCTGATAAATATGCTCTGTTATGAAAGGTGTTATTGGAGCTATAAGCTTCAATATTGTCAAAAGCGATGTGTATAATGTGTAAAATGCAGATTCTTTTTCCTGCTTGTTTCCATTGTAAACTCTCCATTTTACAATTTCAAGATAGTTATCGCAGAAATCTTTCCAAAAAAATTCTTCTGTGTCTGATCTGGCTTTTGAATAATTATATTCTACAAATCTGCCTGTTGTCGTGTAAATAACCCTGTTCAATTCATTCAAAAATAATTCATCCAGCTTTTCAAGTTTTTTGGGTTTCTTCGGCTTGTAATCCTTAAGATTCATAAAAACGAAGTTAGAAGCATTCCATAGTTTTGTTACGAATCTTTTTCCTGCCTGAACATCTTTTTCCTGGTATTCCATGTCTTCACCAAGCTTTGAACCAGCTGCCCAGAATCTCAAGGCATCTGCACCATAATTATTTATTATCTCTTTTGGATCAACAACATTTCCTTTTGATTTTGACATTTTCTCGCCTTCGAGGGTGACAAACCCGGAAATCATTATATTTTCCCATGGAAATTTCTTTTCAATGAGATAAGACTTGACTATTGTGTAAAATGCCCATGTTCTTATTATATCGTGTGCCTGCGGCCTTAAAGAAAGGGGAATCTTGACTTTGTTTCCAACAAGAGAAGATATTATCTGGGGAGTCAGAGAAGATGTTGCCCAGGTATCAAGGACTTTGGATTCACCAACAGCTTCTGCACCGCATTTTTTGCATTTTTTTGCTGTTTGCATTGGATCAACAGGCAACTCTTTTTCTTCTGCCGGAATAATATCTTTACATTTTTTGCATTCCCAAACAGGAATCGGAACTCCAAAATGCCTGTCTCTTGAGATATTCCAGTCCCAATTAAGCCCATTAACCCAATTTTCATACCTCTTTCTCATATGTTCCGGGTGCCATTTTATCTTCTTTCCCTGAGAAAGCCATATCTTTTTTTTGTCAAGAATTTTTATGAACCATTGCTCTGTAGGAAGAAATTCTATCTCTGTCCCGCATTTGTCATGTACATTAACTGCATGAGTTATATGCTCTTGTTTAATGACCAAGCCGGAATTTTTAAGGTCTTCAAGAATTTTTTTTCTTGCCTCTTTTACTTTTAGTCCCTTATATCTCCCATTAGTCATTCTTCCTTGTTTGTCAAGAACTATTCTTGGCTTAAGTTTGTGCCTTACAACTGCATCAATATCATACTTATCCCCATAAGAACAAATCATCATAGCCCCTGTCCCTTTTTCAGGATCTGCACTGGGGTCTGCAATTATTGGAACTTCAAAATTAAATAGAGGAACCTTTGCGTTTTTTCCTTTCAGGCCTTTGTACCTGCTGTCTTTTGGATTAACAAATATTGCAACGCATGCTTCTATCAACTCAGGCCTTGTGGTTGCTATCAGAAGTTCGTGTCCTCCTGCATGAAACTTAATGAAAGAAAAAGTGCTTGGAATCTCCCTGTCTTCCAATTCTGCCTGGGCTATCGCTGTCTGGCATTCAGGACACCAGAGTGTTGGAAAGTCTTTCCTGTAGATCTCGCCTTTTTTTAAGAAATCCAAAAAGTTTTTCTGTGAAAT
>JBBTAK010000010.1:0-11403 GCA_038044245.1 Nanobdellota archaeon | reverse complement strand
TCAGGCGTGGAATAACAAACGTTCAGGATTATCAAGATGGCTTTAAGGTATTCCACAACTTTGTAAGAAAAAACTCACGAGATAAACTAACTCCTGCTGAAAAGATTGGTATTGGAGTTAATGGAAACAGATGGAATACTATGCTATTAAACTCAATTAAACAGCAAAAATTATTAAAAGAAGTTCATGCTTGATAAATAATGGAAAAAGAAGAAATAATAAAAGTATTAGAAAGATTAGATTTTGTTAATTGGGATAGATACTTTGGAAATGGGGAAAATTTAACTTTTTTTGGTTGGATTGATAGGAAAGATACTAAAAAAGATTTTGTAGTTGTAGATTTTAGTATAACTCCTATATGGTTTGCTACAAGCAGTAAGATTTATTCAAAAAGAATAGGGGAACTCTTAGGAGCAAAAGAGCATTCTGATTGTAAGAGAGTAGAGGACTTCTGTAATATCAAAAATATGATTAAATTGGAAAAAGCCACGAGCATAACAGGAGAAGAAAATATGATTGAAAGCCCCTAATTCCTAACACTCTCAGGCATACAAACGCTTAAAAACCCCTAAAACCAAGTATTTTGGTAATGTTAGAAGTAGGGAGAATTCGTTTTCGGTTTGAACTAGTTCTAAGATAAACAAAAACAAATACAAGTGTAAGGAGGACAAAATAAGATGAAAGTTTACGTAGGAAATCTTCCATGGGGAGTTGATGATGAGAAGCTTAGAGAAATGTTTTCGAAATTCGGAGATGTAGAAGAGGCTAGCGTCATCAAAGACAAATATTCCGGAAGATCCAAAGGATTCGGTTTCGTCACCTTTTCAGATGACGCCGCTGCAAACAAGGCCATAAAGGAAATGAATGAGAAAGAAATGGAAGGCAGGGCTCTGAAAGTCAACGAAGCAAGGCCGATGGAAGAAAGACCACCAAGAAGAGAAGGCGGAAGAGGATTTGGTGGTGGAGGCGGCGGAAGAGGATTCGGCGGCGGTGGCGGAAGAGGAAGAAGGTTCTAAAATTCTTCAAATCTTCAGATACCGATAAAATTTGTTTTTTATTTTTTATTTATCTTTTTAACACATATTTCTCATTGTATATTTGGCAATATATATTTTGCACAATATAGCTGCTGCTATACATTAAAAAATTGTAATAAAATCAAAGAATAAAAATAAAAAAAGAATAAAAAGAGGTGTGGATTTATTCGCCCTTAGCTACCATCCAGATCGACCACAAAGCAGAAAGACCAACTAAGTCATAGATGATTTTGGTAAAAGTTCCTGCACCGAAAAGTGAGGATACCAAATTGTAGTTAAAGAATCCCATAAAACCCCAGTTAAGACCACCTATAAGCAATAGAACCATTGCAATCCAGTCGACTGCGTTCATTTTCATTTTTCCACCTCCTTTTGCCTCTTTTAATTGATATCTTTACTAAAGTTTTCCAGTATAAAAACCTAACTAATATTAGCTAACATAAAACAATACTGGCATTTAGCAAACCTTTTTAAATTATAAAAAACTGGGTTTTTTGTAAGTCGGGAAGTTAACTTTCGGGATTCAGCTCTTAAGTGAGCGGATGTCGCAAACAAAATCGATATCGAATTCTGAGGAAGGTCCGGCCACCTTAAGCATCGAAAGATGCGGTTGTCTTTCGAAAGAAAGATTCTCGCGAGGGAAAGCTCCAGAACAGAAACGATCCTATTGAGTTAGGCTGAAACGGCTGCCTCAACCGGTGCAACCTTTGAAAGGGCTTAGTCGAATGTTAACACGCTCGGTCTGCCTGGTTTTAAGCCAAGACGGCGAACGACAGAAGCTGGCCTATTCCCGGCTTACTTTTCCATTGTCTTCCATATTTTATTAGAAAGTCTTTTAAAAAATGAATGGGACCACTGGGAGTCGAACCCAGGACACCATGAGCTTCAGTTTCACATTATCCAACCCTAAGGCGAATAAACATGTGCTCTCCCGCTGAGCTATGGTCCCTATATGCCAGCGGAATAAACTCAGGGGCCAACCAATCTTTTAAGATGTGGTTCTTTTTTAAATTTATTGAATATAACAACATAGTCCGAAAAGTAATTAATGTCCGATAACTGTCCGATTATTATGAAAGAGAATAAGGATGAAAAGAAAGAAGATACGAAACCCCATTTTGTATGTGAAATTGCCTATGCTCCTCATCAGGATTGGAGAACAGATTTTACATTAGGTCAAAAGGGTTTAACTCCTCATGGACATATGGCTTTAAGTGGAGCGGCAATTTGGTATTTAAGAGACGAGCAGGGAAATGAAATTGTAAAAGACGGACAAATTGTTACGAATATTTCCCAATCACAGTCAGATTATAAACAAGACACTTCAGAAGAATCTCAACATCTTGAGCAATCCCCCTCCGAGAACGAAGATAATTCAAATTCTTCCTCTTGATAGCTGAGAAAATTCCCTCAACAATAACTCTAAATCTGTATGTTTGATTCCAGATTTCTTTTTGTTCTTTGTATAACCTTAATTTTTCTCTCCATAAGTCGCTTTTGGCTCTTCTCAATTCATTGTTTGATTTAAAATCAATATAGGCATCAAAAATCCCCAATTCCTTGCATAAAACATAATTATTTTTAGATAAGTATCCCGCATCCGCAAGAAGAGTTTTTATATTAAATCCCATCTTAATAACACTTCTTGTTATTTCTTCAAACATGGGAGCATCATAAGCAGTTCCTTTTGTTGCTTTAGCAAAGGCTATTACTCTACTATTCTTTAAACAAGCAATATGAAGCTTTCTAACTTTTTGCAGGGGGGCGTTCTTTTTATCGTAAACCTTTCTATAGCCTCCAGAATACATTCTTAATCCAAACCAAGTTGAATCAATTATGGTTGTATCTTCATTATCAATAAAGAATAAAGCGGAAACTTGGATTAGTTTTTCAATTAATTTCAATGTATTTGGGTCGTTTGCGTAATCATTTAATGTGCTTCTTGATGGAAGAGCTCCAATAAGTTCTTCATCATACATTTTTCTCAAGTCAGATTCCGCTCTTCTGTAAGACATTCCGTGATATGACATAACAAGAAGAGACTTTATTATGTCTTTAAAATTGGATTTTGGTCTTCCCATAACTTGTAAGGTTTCAAAATTTAGAGGGTCTAAAAATGCACATGTATTGGATATAAATCGCTCTTTTTCTTTCTCAAGTATTTGGGTGTTTCTTTTAAGCTGAATAACTGGCTTAAATGCTTTCCTGCCTTGTAGCGTCGTTTGTGTTTCCATTTTACCGCATAGTTATAATTGGATAGTTATAGAGATTTCTATAACTATATAAATCTTTCTCTTAAGTATGAATTTTGGTATAATTATGCAAATATTTATAAATATGCGGTTATTTTATAAGTTATGATAAATAATGAGGCGATAAAGAATATTTGGGAGCTTTATGGGGTTAATGAAAATCCTTTCTCAACTTCGCCCATTTTAGTTATCGGCGGGACAATTCCAATAGAATCTTTTGTTGGTAGAAAAGAACATATAGAAAGGCTTAGCAAAATCTTAGGGTCAAAGGGCGGTTCAAGGACATTTGTATATGGAGATATAGGAATCGGAAAAACCTCTTTTGCTAACGTGGTTAGGGCTTCTCTATTAGATAAGGGATTTTTTACACATTTTAAAGAGATTACGGTTCAGGAAACGTGGAACGCAGATGATTTTATCTTAAATACTCTTTCAGCAATTTATGCAACTTTAAAATTACTTAGGGAAAAACCAATTAGTAACAATTCTTATAAAAAACTTGAAAGTTTGTTTGAAATAGGGAAAACAACAGTTAGTGGGGGGCTCTCAATTGCAGGATTTGGCGGAAATTATAGGTCAGAACAAGCAACAGAAAGATTACCTTCATTTAGTTTACATCAGTTTTTTGGGGAAATAATAGACGAGATAACTAATCAAATAAAGAAAGAGGTTGTGATACATTATAATAATTTAGAATTATTACCTGAAAAAAAATTAAGACAATTTTTTGATAACTTAAGAGATTTTTTTCAGACCAAAAATGTTCATTTCATTTTCATTGGAAATCTAACTGCTTATGCTATTCTACAAAGCGTCCAAAGATTTTCATCTATTTTAACAGATACACCATTCCATTTAGAGACACTTAAATATGAAGAAGTAAAAGAAATTATAAAAAAAAGATTTGAGAGGTTACGTATATCAAAGGAGTATAATGTTATTTCCCCTTTTACAGATGATTGTTTACAAGTTTTATATAAACTAATGGATGGAAATATAAGAGATATACTAAATAGTTTATCTACAGCAGTATTTCATGCTACGACAGAAAGACCAGTAATCCTTGATAGGAACAAATTGGCAAAAACTTTAAAAGATATTTTAGAGAAAAGGTATCTTAGTTCATTAACACCAAGAGCGAGAGAAGTTTTAAATGAGATTGTTAAACACGATGAAATTACCAATAAAGCTCTTTCTGATAAATTAAAAATACCTCGTTCTAATATCTCGTCCTATATAAAAGATTTAGAAAATTCTGGTTGTGTATATTTAAGAAGAAAAAATGGGAAAGATAAATTTTGGAGAGCTGATTCAAAAATCAAATGGTCTTTGCTAAAAGAAAATCCTCAACAGGTTTTAACATCGGGCTTGTTTGAGACACAAAATTAAAAATGGGAAATAATGTTTTAGAAACGACAAAATTTGTTGTCGATAATTCTAAACATGTTAGAATAAATAAAAATAAAATTAAAGATTTTTGTAAGAATTTTAATTACCATTCTATAAAAAATTGGATGGAATATTCCCCATTCAACATTGAATCTTTAAGCGATAATAAAAAACTTCATTTCTTGTTGATATTTAATGCGATTAGTTTTTCATATTGGAGTAACCCTAAATGGTCTGTTGAATATAATGGGAAAATATTTGATAGGGGTTCTTGGTCTTTAGTTGTTGCTTTAGGAAGAGCGATTGACGAAGAAATTCCTATATTGAACCCAAACTATTTATCTAATATTAGTGATAAAGATTTGAGGCATATCCTACGGGGGAATACAACAATTCCATTATTTGAAGAAAGATTAAAAATACTAAGAGAGATTGGGATAGTCTTAGTAAAAAGATTTGATGGTGATTTTTCCAATTTAGTAAAACTTGCTAAGAAAGATGCCATCAAACTTGTTAAATTAATTGTGTCCAATTTTTCAAACTTTAACGATATTTCAGAATATGGGGGTAAAAAAATATTTTTCTATAAAAGAGCCCAAGCTCTTGTTGAAGGGATTTATTCTCTTTTTAAAGGCAAGGGTTTTGGTAACCTGAAAAACATATCTAAATTAACAGCTTGTGCTGATTATAAAATTCCACAAATATTAAGAAAGTTAGGAATACTTGTTTACGATAATGAATTATCTGGAAAGATTGATAATCAGATTGAAATTCCCAAAGGTAATGAGTTAGAGATTGAGATAAGAGCTAATACTATTTGGGCAGTTGAATATATTAAAAAAGAATTAAGGGTACTCAGTAAAAATATAAACTCAATTCATATAAATGATTATCTGTGGTTAAATGCGGGAAGTTCTTCTATAAAAGAGAAACCCCATCATTTAACGAGAACAATATTTTATTAAAAATGAATGAACAAAAAGAAGCTTGGGAATTTGAGTATAAGGAACATAAAGGGTTTCCAACATCTATAGAACGAAGACCTTCAAACCAAGTCAAATATTTTTTAAAATTTCTAAAATCAAAAAACATTACTAAGGGAAAGATTCTGGATATAGGATGTGGATTTGGAAGAAATTCTATCTTTTTAGCGAAAAAAGGATATAATATTTGGGCTTTTGATTTTGTTGAAGAGGCATTAGAATTTATGCGAAAAAAGGTGAATGAATTGGGATTAGGAAATAAAATAAATATCTCAAATCAAGATGCTTTTAATACATGGAAATTTAAAAATGGCTTCTTTGATGCAGTAATTGATATTACAACTTTTGATAGCATTGAAAATAAAGAACATTACATTAATGAACTTTATAGGGTTTTGAAACCAAAGGGGTATTTTTGTATTTATGCTATATTGCCAGAACATGAATACCTAAAAAAGCTGAATAATTTTAATAGTAAGGACAATATTAAGTATTTTGTTTTGGGGTTAGATAAACTAATGGAGCTATTCTCCAGTAAATTTCATATATTAGAAGAGAAAAGGTTTAATGATAAAAAAGAATTAATACATGGAGAATCCTTTAAAAGAGAGTTAGCAAGAATTATCATGCAAAAAAATGATTAGGCTTGTTTATGTTTGATATGTCTTTTTCGGACACTATTCGGACAGATTTAAGACTTATCAGATAAATTCAGATTATTCGGACTGTATTGAATATAACTCTCAGCCCTATTTTTCTTATAAACATTTGAGAATCCAATTTCTCTCAACCATTTCCTTATATTTTCTTTTCCATATAATGGGACCCTGTAAGCAGGGAGTTTTCCTAATTTAGAGATAGACTTTCTTATATTTCCAACTCTAAATCCTTTCTTCAGTAGTATTTCTCTTAATTGGCCAGCCAATATCGAACTCGTAGTTGTTATTTCCATTGTTGGATATTTTTCAACTCTTGGTTTTTTAGAAACAAAAACAGTTCCGTCGGTATCCATTATTCCACGAACAGCATATTTAGCTAAATCCTGATCATTGATAATTTGATCTGGAATTGTCACTCTTTCAGATTTTCCTCTTCCATAAGTTAAACCAAGTTCATTAATCAATATGTTTGAGATTTCTTTTGATCTGAAAACCATCCTTAATCCATTGCCTCTAACCTTAAAAGTAACTTCTTTACCAAATTCTTCTTTAATCAATTTCTTAAGTTTTTCAAAGAGTTCAATGTCTGTTCTTGGGTTCCCAGTAAAACCTATCTGAAATTTATTCCTTTCTCTATGAATATGACCATCTCCAATATAAATGCCGACAATCTCAGATATTCCTGGCGTTATTTTCATTTTGCTTTTTCAATCTCAACACGGAGAACATCGCCTTCCCTTAGGCTAAGAAGATTTACTATCTCGGCAGGGATGTGAATAGCCAAGCTAGTTCCACTTTTCCTTATGCTCTTGACAAACTTTTCTTTCATAATATTTTATAAGATATAATAATATATAAATCTTTCTGTTTGTCGGGGGTTCAATTCCCTCTCTGCCCATTTTTATCTGAGTTCTATCAAAAACATTTATAAAATCAAAACCATTTAACCTTGCATAAAAGATGGCTGAGAAAAAAACAGGTGAGGCTTTGGGAATTTCAGGGTTCACGCTTGCAATAGCAGGTCTTGTTTCAGTGCTGTTTTCCCCGTTATTATCCATATCCATGTGTTTGGTAGGACTTATTTTCTGTTCTATCCAGCAAAAGAACAAAAAAACAAAACTGGGCAAACTAGGACTTATCCTGAATGTATTGGGATTGATCGCCTCAATCATATGGCTTGTTTTTCTGATAAGATACCTCATCCCTTTATTGGGGCAGCAAAATTTCCCATCAATTTAAGATGAAAACAAAAAAGGCGGCATTGGAAATGTCTGTAGGGACAATGGTCACACTTGTGCTTCTAATGGTTTTTCTTGTCCTGGGAATTTTTTTCATTCAAAGGGTTGCAAGGCTTGGGCTGAATGCAGTAGACACAATTGACAGCCAAGTGCAAAGTGAAATCCAGAAGCTCTTTGCAGAAGAGGGGACAAAGCTGGCTGTTTATCCGACCTCGAGAGACTTGGTCGTGAAGAGAGGAGATACTCCAAAAGGATTTGCATTTTCAGTCAGGAATACAGGAGTTGAAAGCGCAGACTTTTCTTACACAACAGAAGCCTCTGATGTCTCGAGATGCGGAAGCACATTCACAAAGGAAGATGGAGACAACCTGCTTTTGGGCGGAGTGGGAACGTTCTCCCTTGGCCCTGGAAGCTCTCTTGATCCGGCGAGGATTGTAAAATTTGTCATAGATGACTCTGTTCCTCCATGCACAATAATATACGACCTTGAAATCAGCAGCAATGACGTTCCTTACACGAGCGCAGACATTTTTGTAACGATAAAGTAAATTTTTAAATTGCTCTTTCTTTGATTAAGCATGCCTTTGAAATTGTACAATACGCTGTCACGAAAAACAGAGATCTTTTCTCCTATTTCAAAAAACAAGGTAAACTTTTTTGCCTGCGGGCCCACTGTCTATGATTGCTCTCACCTTGGGCATGCAAAAACTTACATCCAGTTTGACATGATTGCCAAATACCTGAGATTCCGCGGATTTAAGGTTAATTATCTTCAGAACATAACAGACATAGACGACAAGATTATAAAAAAGGCAAATGAAACAGGGGAGAACTGGAAAAATATAAGCAGGAGATATGAAAAACTTTACAAAGAGGATATGAAAATCCTTGGGGTTGATAGTGTCAACAAATATGCTTCTGCAACAGGATATATCAAGGAAATAATTTCCCAGGTTAAACGACTTATCGCAAAAGGTTATGCATACAAGATTTCTGATGGATGGTATTTTGATTTAAAAAAAGACAGGGATTACGGGAAACTTGCAGGGAGAACTTCCCTGGGCTTAGAGGATTCTGTTTCAAGGATTGATGAAAACAAGGGAAAGAAAAATCCTGGAGATTTTTGCCTTTGGAAATTTTCAAAGCCAGGAGAACCTGTCTGGAAAGCAGAAATAGGCAATGGAAGACCTGGATGGCATATAGAAGATACTGCAATAACAGAATCTGAATTCGGCCCGCAATATGACATTCACGGAGGAGGTATAGACTTGATTTTTCCCCATCATGAAGCGGAAATAGCCCAGATGGAATCTATTTCAGAAAAAAAACCAATGGTGAGTTACTGGATGCATACAGGTTTTCTTAAAATAAACAGCGAAAAGATGGCAAAATCGCTTGGAAATTTCATGACGATAAGGGATGTACTTAAAAAGTATAGAAAAGATGCAATAAGATATTTCTTTGCTTCAACGCATTACAGAAAGCCTATTGATTTTTCTGAAAAATCCATGGAGAACGCAAGAAATTCTGTTGAAAGGCTGAAAAATCTTGTTTCTGAGATGAAAGATGACAAAAAAATAAACAAAAAATATCTTGAGGAATTTCAGAAAGAGGTTGATGATGATGTCAATCTTCCGAACGGCCTTTCTGTGTTATGGAATCTTATGAGAGATGAAAAGGCCTATGGAAAATTAAGAACAATAAAAAAAATAGATGAAGTTTTCTGCTTTGGCCTTCTGAAGAAAAAGAAAGAGGCAATTCCAAAAGAAGTAAAAAAACTTGCTGAAGAAAGAGAAAAATTCAGAAAACAGAAAAACTTCCTGGAAGCCGACAATATCAGGGATAAAATTAATAACCTTGGTTTTGTTGTTGAAGATACGGAAAAAGGAGTTGTTGTAAAAAAATATAAAAAAAGAGGAAAAAATGTCTGAAAAAATTGAGTGGTATCATGATTTTATCAATCTAAAATACAGGCCGAAGAAAACTGACCTGAAAGTTTTGTATTATTTTGAGCCTTCTGCTGGAATTACAAAAGAAGATGCCATAGGAAGGATTGCTTCTGAAAGCAGCACAGGAACATGGACAACGCTTTTCACTATGCCTCCAAGAATGAAGAAGCTTATGGCGACAGCATACAAAATAAATGGAAACTATGTGCATGTTGCTTATCCTTTGGAATTGTGGGAAAGGGGAAACGTTCCACAGCTTCTTTCAGGTATTGCAGGAAATATCTTCGGGATGAAGGCCCTGGACAACTTAAGGCTGATTGATGTCTCGCTTCCTGAAGAATACATTCGCAGTTTCCAAGGTCCTAATCTCGGAATTCCCGGCCTGAGAAAGTATTTCAAGGTTTACAACAGGCCTTTGACAGGAGCTGTACCAAAACCAAAACTCGGCTTCTCTGCAGAAGAACATGCAAAGATTGGATTTGAAACATGGACTGGTGGCTTCGACCTTGTGAAAGACGATGAAAATCTAACTAGCCAGAGCTTCAATAATTTTGACAAACGTGTCGCACTCATGGGAAAGATGAGAGACAAAGCAGAAAAAGAAACAGGGGAAGTCAAAGACGCGCTGATAAATATTACTTCAGAAACAAAAGAAATGGAAAGAAGGGCAAAGGTCTTGCATAATCATGGCTTTAAGTATGCAATGATTGATGTTGTTACATGTGGAACAGCAAGTGTCCAGACCATGAGAGAAACTTTGGGGGATTATGGGATGGCAATTCATGCTCACAGGGCAATGCATGCTTCTTTTGACAGGAATCCAAAACATGGAATAACTATGCAATTTCTAGCAAAGTTGATGAAAATGATTGGTGTGGATGAAATCCACAGCGGGACTGCAATAGGAAAATTAGTCGGAAGCAAGGACGAAGTTCTTTCCATCTCTTCTGTTTTAAGAGATACAAATGTTAAGGAAAGAAAAAATTTCTTGCTTGAGCAGAATTGGGGAAACATAAAGCCCGCATTTCCGGTTTCTTCAGGAGGTTTGCATCCGGGATTAATTCCTGATGAATTAGATATTTATGGAAAAGATGTTGTTCTTCTAGTCAGCGGAGGAATTCACGGGCATCCCAAAGGCACAAGGGCAGGAGCAATGGCTTCTATGCAGGCAATTGAAGCAAGCGGGGAAAAAATCTCTCTTGAAGAATTCTCAAAAACACACCGGGAACTAAGGAAAGCCCTGGAAAAATGGGGAAGATTAAAGCCAAAGTAAAATGTTTAAAGCAGAATTTTTTGATATCTTTGGTTTTATAGGATTTTTAATTTTGTTAATTATAGGGATATCAATTGTAAATATAGTAAAAACAGAAGCCCTAGTTATCATTATTATCAGTTTAATGGGTTTAATCGTAGATGGTTATATTGTGCTTACTAGATTTATATTGAAAAATAAAAAATGAAACTTAAATACAGGAAAGCTGTTTTTGTCCTCCCTTATGCAAAAACAAAAAAAGGAATTGAATACCTGCTCCTGAAAAGAAAGCTCCATTGGAAAGGTTGGGAATTTACCAAGGGAAAAATAGAGCAGGGAGAAAGAAAAGAGCAGACAGCAAGGCGTGAATTATTAGAGGAAACAGGGCATAAAGCGTTAAAAGGAAAGGTAAAAAAATTTAACTTTTCAGGAAAATATCTTTATCACAAACTTTTTCCAGACAGGCCTGGTTTCATTGGACAGACTTTTTCCCTTTATGCTGCACAGGTAAAAAAAGGGCCTGTTAGCTTAGACAAAAGAGAGCACAATGGGCATAAATGGATAGATTTTTCAATTGCTTTGAAAATGCTAAAATTTCCCAACCAGAAGAAATCCTTAAAAATTGTAAATAGCTGGCTAACTGG
>JBBTAK010000009.1:0-20664 GCA_038044245.1 Nanobdellota archaeon | reverse complement strand
GGAGCAGCCCTAAACATTTGTAAAGGTGCTTAGCGGGTCGCAGAACCGAGAAAGATTAAGGGAAGCTCGTTGATGATTCTGAAGCTGGCTTCCGAGTCTACGCTGAAAATACTGGAAAAATCAAAAGATCGTGTTTCTAAAGCTAAATTAACAAATTTTATAAAGGGCTTGTTTTTATTTTGAAAATGGAATGGTATGATTTTTTTAACTGGTTTATAGAAAGTTGGATTAAAATTCAGCCAGAGGAAGAGAAAGTGTTGCGCTGTGATTATTCCAAATGCCAGGGGGTTATTGAAGAAAACAAGATTACGTATGATAAAAAAAATGGAGATATTTATCATGTCGGAACATGTGCATTTTTTGCAAAGGCACCTGAATCGTGGAAATCTGGGGAAGAAGTGCTTTCAGGTATAGCTCACATTTCCCGCGAAAAGGCCTTAAAACTCCTGCGTAAAGGAATATTAAAACAATCAGGGAAACCTGTTCAGGGTCTCGAAGAGAGAGCGTCTGATTAAAAACCAAGAGCCGGAAGATTATATTCTTATTTCAAATATCTCAAGGAAAACATTAATAAAATATATTCCACACTTTTATACATGAAAGAGGTGGTAATATGAAGGAGGTTGTAGTTAGAAAGGCAGATAAAACTGCACAATTCTATCTCGTTGCAGCAATCATCATTGCAGCCATAATCATAAGCGTTGTTGCTGTTTCAAATTATTCAAAAAAGAGCGAATTCAAAGACATAGAAAGCCTTAAAGAAGAAATTCAGATAGAAAGCGCAAAAACGATTGATTATGGAACAAACAACAAGCTCAGCCAGACACAGATGAATCTGCTTCTCCAGGATTTCACGCAAAGATACATAGATACCGAGTCAGGAGACAAGAACCTTTATTTTGTTTTTGGAAACCAGGGAAACATGACGCTGAGAGGATATCAGGGAACTGCGCATTCTGTTTCTCTTGACGGGACACAGGTAACTAGCTCTTCCGGAGGATTTTTGGGAACTGTTGTTCCAACAGCAGCCAGCATCACGATGGGCATAGATAATAATGCATACATCTTCACCCTGAAGGCAGGGGAAAACTTCTTTTTCGTTATTTCCAGGGAAACAGGAGGGGAAAGCCATGTTGTCACGGGATAAAATATATTTTAGTAACAGAAAAAATGCCGATAATGAATATGTAGTGTTAGCGAATGCTTCAATATTAAATACTAAAAATTTATTAAATTATGAGCTGTTTGAATAAGCATATCAAGATGTTAATAAACAAAAAAAAAGGAGTGAGCGTCCTCATAGGCTATGTTCTTCTAGTGGTTTTTGCAGTAATAATAGCAGCGATAGTCTTTACATGGCTGAAGAGCTATGTCCCGGCAGATACTTTAAAATGCCCTGACGGAGTTTCTGTCTTCATCAATGAATTAACATTTGATAATTCCACCCGCGAGATGAACTTAAGCATAAGGAACAACGGAAGATTTGACATCGCAGGATATTTCATACATGCAACCAACAGCTCTTCTCAGGAATTGCCAACAATAGACCTTTCTGCTTATTTAAATCAGAATTACAGCGCAATTAAATTCGGGAATTCTGTTATTATTCAAGATAACAATATTTCTCTGATTGGAGAGGGGAATCTCTTCAGGCCAGGGGATCAAAAAAGCAATATCTTTGATATTCCTGCAGCGGTTGGCCAGATTTATTCTGTCAGAATAATTCCAACGAGATTCCAGGAAGAGGACAACAAGCAGAGATTTGCAAGCTGCAGCGATGCCAAGGTACAGCAGCCTATCGGAGCCCAATATATCTGCGTTCCCGATTGCAGCGGAAAAGTCTGCGGGGGCGATGGCTGCGGGGGGAGTTGCGCTCCGGGATGTAATTCTTCCACAGAATTTTGTGATGCTGTTGGGCAGTGCATCTCAAATACCTGCACCCCTGTTTCAAATCCATGCGGAACAATGGTCTGCGGAACAGCGACCAATGGAACCTGCGGACAGGTTAGCTGCGGAACATGTTCCGGAGGATTGTCCTGCAACGCTTCTGGCCAGTGCGTCGGAAATTGCGGCAACGGCGCCATTGAGACAGGAGAGACCTGCGATGATGGAGATGCTGCTTCCGGAGACGGATGTTCAAGCACCTGCCAGATTGAGTCTGGATGGAGTTGCACTGGACAGCCAAGCCAATGTTATATTGTTAATAGTTGCCCCAGTTACTGCACTTCTCTGAGCTATGGTTCTGGTTTTTGCACTAACAGCGCGGGAAACTGCCAGAGTGGCGGCGGGACTTATGAATCAGGAGGAGACCCATTATGTATAGGGGGATCCCAAGCAGACACCTGCTGCTGCGTTTCTGGTTCAGGATCAACTTTCCTATTTTTTGATAATTTCGAAGGATATACTAATAATCGTGGGATTCCACTATATAATGAGATGGCTGTAAACGGATGGACTATCATAGATAACACACATCCAATTACAGACGATGATGTTTATTTAAATAACACTATTCAATATCAGGGAGTCTACTCTGTTCTGATTCAAGATGAGTCAGAAATAATGGGAAACATAAGCACAACAGGATATAACAATATAAATTTTGGATATGCCAGAAGAACTCTTTCTTTGGAAGGAAGCGAGCGTTTCAGGATATACTGGCGTGTTGGCTCCACAGGAACCTGGACACAGCTGGAATCAACCAACAGCGTTACATGGCAACAACAACAATGGAGTTTAACTGGTGCAGAAAACAAGTCATTAATACAGATAAGATTCTTTTTAGATGGGGAAAATACAGACTATGGCCTTGCTGACAACATCACAATAACAGGATCGTGACAGAATTAAATTAAATTTATAAAATCAAAAGCATTAGATAAAACAACATGGACAGAAAGGAAAAAAGAAGAAAGGCGGTTTCTCCTGTCATTGCCACAACGCTCTTGGTTGCAATGGTCGTTGTCGTAGGACTCATAGTCTTTCTTTGGTTCAAAGGATTCACGCAGGAGGCCATCACAAAGTTTGGAGGCACAAACATAGAGCTCATATGCAAAGATGTTGAATTTGATTCCAGCTATTCGGGAGGAATTCTTTCTATTTCAGACATAGGAAATGTTCCAATCTACAGCTTCAAGGTAAAAGTGGAAAAACCTGGAAGCCATGAGACTTTTGACATAGAAAACATAGTATTGGGATGGCCTGACACAGGACTGAACCAGGGAGGAATTTTCTCAGGAGACATAAGCTCTTCTGCATCTGGGGCAGAAAAAATTGTCCTCATTCCTGTATTGAGGGGGATTTCTGATTCCGGGGCAAGAACTCATGCATGCGATGAGCAGTATGGAAAGGAAATAATATTGTGAATCTTTTAAAAATACATATTGTATTACATATGTGTTATGTGTATCGCTTAGATCAAACTCAAAAAAAACAAGAGTATAAAAACGAAAATGAGACGCAAAGAGAATAAGTCTATATTTTTAGAGCATTTTGGAGATACTCCTCAACTAAGGGTTATAGATTTTTTGATAGATAATCATTTCTTTGATTATCCTATGACTGAGATTGCAAGAGAAAGCAACGTTAGTTATAACTCTATTAAAATATTTTTCTTTAATTTTATTAAAAGCGGGATTGTTATAAAAACAAGGAAAGTCGGAAAATCAGATTATTATAAATTGAATATGGATAATCCTTTTGTACAGAATCTTATCAGGCTTGATTGGAGTATTGTAAAGCAAGATTTGGGGATGTTAGAAAAAGAGGAAAGAAAAAAGCCAGTATTTCCAACATCAAATCACTAAATTAATAAACTATTTTTCCCTGTTTTGTTGATGGATGGAAAAAAGAGGTTCAAAAAAGGTCTTTCTACTGTTGTTTCAACAGTGCTGATGGTTGCTCTGACCATTGCAGCTGTATCTGTGATATGGGTGGCTGTAAACACCCTTGTGCAGGAAAAAACCAAGAGCTCTGAATCGTGCTTCGGGGTTTTTGGAAAGGTGGAATTAAATCCGCAATACACCTGCTATAACAATACAGGGGGAATAAGCGAAAATGAAGTCTGGTTTTCAATAGACAGGGGAGAGATAGAAACAGTTGATGACATTCTCGTGGGAATATCTGGAGAAACAAGTTCTGTGAGCTTTAAGATTTTAGAGGACGCTCCTCTCGGGCTTTCCTATTACCCAAACAGGACAACGCCTGTAGACATTCCGAGAGCAGACCAGGGGCTCACATATATTTACGAGCTTCCCTCTTATTTTACCGAGACACCGGAAAAAGTGGAAATAGCCTTGATAATCAACGGAGAAATCTGCGGAGACACGGATTCCCTGCAGGAAATTGACGTCTGTTCGGCGCTGGGATAGATTGGATAATTTCCTGGCAAGCATAAAAAATTATAAAAAATTACCGAGGGATAAATATTATAAACTATTTTTCCCTGTTCTGTTTTATGAATGAAAAGAGGGGGAAATTTTTCTTGATAAAAGGCAGTAGAGGGCAGATATGGGTGGAAACTGTCATTTACACTCTGATTGCTTTTGCTCTCATGGGCCTTGTTCTGGCTTTTGTGATTCCCAAGATAGAAGAAACCAGAGACAGGAGCGCAATAGAGCAGTCCATAGGAGTCTTGCAGGACATAGATTCGCTGATAAGAAACTTAGGAGGCCCTGGAAACCAAAGAGTTCTGGAATTGGGGATAAACAAAGGCTCGATGACAATAGATGGAATAGAAGACAGGATTTTTTTCAGCCTTGACAGCAGGTATCAGTACAGCCAGCCCGGAGAAAATATTACCATAGGAAAAATTCTGGTAAACACGAAAGGAGAAGGCAAGGTTAATATAGTAACTCTGTCTCTGGACTACAACAGAGAATACAACATATCTTATAAAGGAAATGAGGAAATCAGGGTCTTGAGCAAGGCTCCGATTCCCTACAGCATTTCAATATCTGACAAAGGAGCTGACGCTGGCGGGAAGACAATAACAAACATAGAGGTGGTTCAGTAATGGTTGCAATAAAAGATTATCCAAGGGTTAAGATAAATTTCAATCCAGACATTCCTCCGCTGAAAAAAACCAAGGACAAGACAAAGATAGATGTCCGCTATGCGGTAATTTCTCCTTTCGTATTTATCCACATATACTGGAATCCTGAAGAATATGAAGTCGCTTACAGAATAGAAGAGCCTGTCCTGACAGCTGAAGAGAAGAACTACCTTGAGCAGATTCTTCCTGCGATGAGGGATCTCATAGATTTTGACACAATTATTGAAAAAGAGACTGAAAAGCTCCTGGAATATATAGACAAGAGGTTCAAGATAATAGCCTTCGAGTTAGGGTTAAACCTAACGTATGACAGCTACAAGAAAATATATTATTATCTCGTAAGGGATTTTGTCGGGTTCAACGAAATAGAGCCGCTTCTGAGGGATTATTTTGTGGAGGATATAGAATGCAACGGAGTTGACAGCTCTGTTTACATAGTCCACAGAATTTTCAGGAACCTGAAGACAGATCTGATTTTCAGGGACATGGACAAGTTAGAAAACTTTGTAGAAAAGCTCGCACAGCGTTCGGGAAAATACATCTCTTATGCATCTCCTATCCTTGATGCAACTCTCCCTGATGGAAGCAGGGTAAATGCAACATACACAAAAGACATTACTAGCAGGGGGCCTACATTTACGATAAGAAAATTCACGAAAACACCATGGACACCTCCTCAGCTCTTGTCTTTCAGGACATTAAGCCCGGAAATGCTGGCATATCTCTGGATTTTAGTCCAGTATAAAATGAACATTCTCATAACAGGCGGGACTTCGTCTGGAAAAACAACGCTGCTGAATGCAATTGCTTTCTTCATACCTCCTGAGGCAAGGGTCGTATCTATAGAGGACACCCGCGAGCTCAACCTTCCGAGGGAAAACTGGCTTCCAAGCGTTGTCAGAAACGCGACAGGAGCAGGAAGTGTCGGAGAAATAGATTTATTCACATTGCTGAAGAGCTCTTTCAGGCAAAATCCAGACTATGTAATTGTCGGCGAGGTTCGTGGAAAAGAGGCTTATGTCTTGTTCCAGGGAATGGCCTCTGGGCATTCATCAATAAGCACCATGCACGCAGATTCTGTTGATACTGTTATAAAAAGGCTGGAGACTCCGCCAATAGAACTTTCTCCAACTCTTTTGAATGTTCTTGATTGTGTGTGCATAATGACGCACGCAATAGCAAAAAAACAGGAAACGAGAAAGCTGAAAGAAATAGTTGAGATAATAAACGTTACTCCGGAAGGAGTTGCTCTTACAAACACCCCATTCATATGGAATCCTTCTGACGACAGCTTTTACTTCAAGAAAACCAGCAAGATTTTTGAGAAGATCTCCAAGAGATACGGAATAACTCTCCAGGAAATAGAGTCTGAATTCAAAAAAAGGGTAAAACTTATCTACAACCTTTACCAAAACAGGGTATTTGATTTCCAGGATTTCCAGGACGTCATTACGCAGTATTACAAGAAGCCCCAGGAAGTTTTGGCAAAGATGGGGATAGAAGGGTAATTATTTTCTGTCATCTCTTACTTTAGAAAGTGCAAGAAGTCCAAATATGATAAATACTGTAACTGCCAAAACTGCAATTCTGTATCTTATACTTCCAAGCAATATAAGACCCGAAACAACCAGGCCCCATACTATTGGCCCAAGAAAAGATGAAGCTCTCTCAGCTAAACCAAAATAAGTAAAGGCTAAATTTTGTTTCCCTTTTGGAGCAATATAAGACATTACTGAACGAGAGACTGCCCAGTTAGCACCAAACCAAAATCCCATTATTGCTGAAACAATTACAAAAAGCGTAAAATTATCAAGCCATCCAAGAACAGGCAGGATAATTATCCATCCGAAAAGCACAAACCTAAGGGTTCTTTTATGACCAAAGCGGTCAGCAAACAATCCAGATAATGTTCCACCGATGGCAGAAGTTATTAAAATTCCAAGAAGCATGTATGTTTTAATTGTATCGGAAACGTGCCATACTTGCTCAAGGAAAATTGGAAAATTATTAGCAGCAGTCAATATGGCATCATTAAAAAAGAAGTAAGCAATTAGGAAAAAAAGAACGCTGGAAGATGAGATTAATAACCTGGTTCCTTTTATTGTTTCCTTAAGGCTTAATTTTAAAGATAATCTTTGAGCTTTTTTTCTAGGCTCTTTGAAAAATAAAAGTGTTGGAATGGAAAAGATAAAAAATATTAAAACGGCAGGCAAGAGAGTTTCTGCCCGTGGCGTTGAGCCAAACAAGCTTATGGTTCCTGTTGAGAATGGCAATGCAATCAAAAGCCCTGCAATTTGCCCTAAATAATTAGCACTTATCCCAAGCCCAGAGACCAACCCTCTTTTTTCTGGTCTAGAAATACTATTTAATAGAGGCGTATAAAATGTGAAAGAAAGTAAATAGAAATACATGCCTAATGTAAAAAAGATTAGGGCCAAAGTCTCTTTGCCTGAAACTGCAGAAAATGCGCAGATTCCATAGAATATAGTTGTAAGAATAGTGGTATAGCGAAGCCCAGTAATTCTTCTCGCAGACCTATCAAGTAAGGAAGCCATAATAGGAGCTGATAAAAATAAAGCTATTGCGGAAATTGTGAATGTCAGATTAAAATAAAGATCTGAGACACCCCTATTGACAACTATCCATTGGGCAAAATAAAGAAAGAATACAATGGAAACAATCGAGTTTGCGAAATCATAGAGTGTCCAGAGAAATATGTTTTTCTTAGATTTCATTTTCAAATTAGCATTATGCTCCTTAATAATATTTCTTTATGGGTCTCCTTAAAGATAATATTTAATAACACTTTTTCCCTGTTTTCAGCATGAAAAAGGGTGATAAGGTTTCTATGATAGACAGGGGAATCTTGGAGATAAATCATCTCATAAAAGTTCTTGGAACGAATATAGAAAAGCTTGGAGAAGCATATTCCAGGAAAGATCACAGGGAATTCAATTTGTTAAAAAAAGAGATACTGCAGATACAGAGAAAAATAAACAGCCTGATAAGTGAAAATGGAAACTGAATATCTGAAGAGGAGGTTGTCTTACGATGACAACGGAAAAACTTAAGGAAAATTTTGAGAAGCAGAAAAAAATAGCAGAAGAGATAAGCATGCTCCTGGAAGAAATGAAAAGCTCAGAGAGCAAAGAAGAAAAAGAGATGCTTTCCTCGCAGATAGAATCTTTAATAGAATACCTGAAAAAATCAGGGGAGGGAATCATCGGGGAGACAGAGGGGCTTTCTGTGCCAAGACCTCTCAATATGCACGAGAATATGGATATGCATGGGAATATTCCTCAAAATGCTCCTGAAATTCAGGCAATGCAGAAAACCCGTGAAAAAGCAGTAAAAAAAGAAAAAACAGGAGATTTACCAAGACCTATTTCACTTGGAGAAGAGCCAGGCAAAAAATTCCCTGCAAAGATTAAAGAGGAGAAGATTACAGAGCTTGAGAAACTCACTTTAAAGAGAATGAAGAAAAAGAGTGAAAAAACGAAGGAAAAAAAAGAAAAAAGGCCGAGCACATACGTGAAACTAGCCAGCAGTTTTTTTTACAAAACATCCATGGCTCTCATAAAGAAGGGGGAATTTTACAATCTGAAGAGGAATCTCGTGAGGGCAAACATGGAATTTGTTCCTGCAAATTACATCTCTTTCGTTTTCTTCACAACCCTTGTTTCATTTTTTGTTGCTATTTTTGTAACGGGATTTTTTTTGTTCTTCAATTTTGTGGCTTCGCCCCCGTTCTTTGTTCTGGCAGGAGAAGAATTTGGACAGAGATTTTTGAAAGTTTTCTCTATGCTTATCTTCATTCCCGCAGTTGTTTATCTTTTCACATATTTTTATCCTTCAATGGAAAGAAAATCGCTGGAGAGCAAGATAAACAGGGAGCTTCCTTTTGCAACCATACACATGTCCTCTATCTCAAATTCAATGATAGAGCCAAGCAAAATATTCTCAATAATACTTTCAACAGAAGAGTATCCAAACCTGAAGAAAGAATTCACCAAGCTTCTCAATGAGGTGAATATTTACGGATATGACCTTGTCACGGCTCTTAGAGACATGGCATTCAACAGCCCGAGCAGGAAACTCGCTGATTTGTACAATGGCATTGCGACAACGATAACTTCCGGCGGAGACCTTCCTGAATTTTTTGAGAAAAGAGCCCAGACTCTTCTTTTCGAGCACAGGATAGAAATGGAAAAACAGGCAAAGGCCGCAGAAACTTTCATGGATATATACATAAGCGTCGTCATAGCTGCGCCAATGATACTCATGCTTCTGCTGATGATGATGAGGATCAGCGGCTTGGGAATAAGCCTGAGCGCAGGAATGATAACTCTCGTCATGGTTTTGGGAGTTTCAACAATGAACATCCTTTTCCTCGCTTTCCTTCAGATGAGGCAGTCAGAATGAGATATAAAATGTTAAAACAAATAAAACCAGATGTTAATGACAAAAAAATATTGAATAAAATTAATTGTAATTATCCAATAATCTCAATCTTTGGATTTTTACATTTCAAGAATAAAAATACAATATAAAAGATAGCAAATTAAAAAATGGAATTAAAAACACCGCACTGGGCAGGAATGATTGCAGGACTGGCTGTAATAGCTGCGTCATTTTTTTTCATAGACACCAAATTTTTCTTTTTCATAATAGGTGTTGGGGTACTCTCTCTCGCTGCCCCTTTCGTTTTTGCATTAGTAAGGGAGACTAATGTGTCTGCTGAAAAAGAGGATATGTTTCTTGAATTTGCAAGAAACCTGGTTGAAAGCGTTAAAGCCGGAACTCCAATAAGCAAGAGCATAATCAACGTAAGAAACAAGCCCTATGGTGTTTTAAGTGAGAATATAAAAAAACTGGCAAACCAGATTTCCCTCGGAGTTCCCCTTGGTTCTGCGCTGCAGATATTTTCCAAAGACGTAAAAAACAAGACAATATCCAGGGCATTGACCCTCATAGGCCAGGCAGAAAGAAGCGGGGGAGAAATTGGAGGCATTTTGGAATCTGTTACAGAGGCTGTAAGCACTTCCGATAAGCTGAAAAAGGAAAGAAAAGCAGTTATTTCAAGCCTTGTGGTTCAGGGATATATCATCTTCATAGTCTTCATAGCAATTATACTTGTTCTTCAGTTCCAGATTCTTCCCCTTGTTGCAGGAATATCAGGAGAATCTGCTTTCGGAGTTGCGGGAATAGGAGGCGGAACCCCCTTGGAGCCTGAAGAGCTGTCAAACTCCTTCCTTTATCTCCTTCTGATTCAGGGGCTTTTTTCGGGGCTGATAATAGGAAAGCTGTCTGAAGGAAACATCAAGCCAGGGATAAAACACTCTTTCATACTGATGATCATGGCCTTTTTGGTCTCTGCAGGCGCGAATGCTTTTTTCGGAGGATGAAAATTGTTAAGAAGAAAAGATTTAAATAGTTCTATAACATAACATATGTTATATAATGAAACCGATTGTTTATAAAAAATACCTTAAGTTATATGAAGAAACTGCTAAAAATAAGATAGCAGAGATCTTATTTAAGTATCCTGAAAAAGAGTTCAGTCTCAGTAACTTGGCAAAAGAAGCAGGAGTGTCTAAAGCCAACATAGGAAAAATTTTAATGGAATTCCAAGATGCTGGCTTAATAACTATTGAAAAATTAAGCAAAATATGGAGAATAAGAGCCAACAGGACGAATTGGTTCTTTATTAGAAGCAAAATAGTTTATAACCTCAATTTTATCTATAAAAGCGGATTGGTGGAATTTCTCATAGACTATTTCAAAAATCCAATATCTGTCTCTTTATTTGGAAGTTTTAGAAAAGGGGAAGATGAATCTAATTCCGATATAGATATTGCCGTAGAAACAAACGAGAAAAAAAATCATGATATAATTGGTTTAAAAGAATTATCTGAACTTGAAAAGATAATTGGAAGAAAAATCCAGATTCATATCTTCAACAGGGGGGATGTAGATTTAAATATTTTTAACAACATAGCAAATGGGATTGTTCTGTGGGGGTTCTTAGAGGTTAAAAAATGATAAGCAAAATCTTAGATTATTGGCTTAGAAAAAGAGGAATAAGACCAAGACAGCAAGACAAAGAAAAAATAAAGTCCATGTTAGTTTCTGCAGAAATAAATGCAAAAGTGGCCAAAAAAATAAAACTTAATGATAACTCGGCAACTTTAATATTCAGAGAAGTTTATGAATCTGTAAGGCAATTAGGGGATTCTAAATTATGGCTTATAGGATATGAGCCACTTAATCATGAAGTAAGCATGGAAATTCTCAAAGATTTTAATATTAAAGAAAAAATAAGATTAAATTCTCTTGATAGATTCAAGAAAATAAGAAATGATCTAAATTACAGGGGATTTAGAGCAACAATCTATCAGGCAGAGGAAATTATTGATTTCTGGAATAAATGTGGTGAAGAAATTCTGGAAATTTTAAAAAGAGAAATTCTATAAAATGAGTAATAAGAAAGGCTCGCACGTCGGTTTTGTCATATCTTTCGTGATGTTTATCATATTCCTTGTCTTTATGTATGTCCTGCTTTCTTCAAGGATAGATTTTGGAAAGGAAAAAGCAAATTCCCTTAACTATGTCAAGGCAGAAATAGTAAAAAAGGTTTCTGAGAATCTTACGAGCGCTTCAATTGCAATAGGCCAGCAAAATCCGCAGAATTGCGTTCAGCTCGTGGACTTCTTTTTGAAGACCGGCTTGGGAAACAAGTTTGTTGTGAAAAGCGATCCCGGAACCATTCTCCAGGCAGGAAGAACCGGAAATGACCTGACAGTTATGAGAAACTCAAGCCTTTTTTTCACAGCTTACAGTTCAAATGAATTTGGTCCTCCTGCAGGAACATCCGGAAGCTGCCAGCCTCTGAATGAGGGAAGCAACGGTTACATCCTCGGAATTGACAGGGACAGCACAGAGATTTTTGAATCAAAAATCCTGAGACTTTTTGAGAATTACAGCCAAAATTATGAAGCTCTCAAAATAAACATGAAAATAAATCCAGGGGACGAATTCGGATTTGCTTTCACTTACAGTAATGGAACAGCGATAAAAACTCCTGTAAAAAACCTGACTGTAAATGTCTATGCAGGCAGGGAAGATGTCCAGTACATAAAAACAGACGCTGCCAGAGAGCCTGGTTTCATCGACACGATAATATGGTAAGAAAAAATGTTGATAGGGAATATTTAATGATAAAAATTGTATGCTGCAATTATAGGCAATCCTCAAAATTGACAGATAAAAAGATTAATCGGCTAAGCTAATAAATAAGACAGACTGCGTGATAATAACTAAAATTGATTGCATGATAAAAAACAAAATTAAAAACAAAAAAGGATGGATGAGGGTGGCGGAGGCCTTTATAGCGATAATGCTGATTGCTATTGTTGTGTTGCTTGTTATTCAGCAGGATAAGAAGCAGAAGGAAGATGATTCGTCGGTTACCTATGCCTACATATCAAATATTCTGAGAGAAGTGGAGCTGAACAACAGCCTGCGAAACGAGATACTGAACATACAAAATTCAAGCCTTCCTGTCTTATGGAGCGCGTTCAATTCATCAGCTCCCCAGACATATGGGAAGATAACAGGAAAAATCCCTGCATATCTGAATTGCGAATCGCAGGTCTGCGCCACGAGCGATGTCTGCCTTCTTTCACAATCCTCGCAAAACCAGGAAAAGGCGATATACGCTGAATCCATCATGATCGGAGCAACGATACAAAAATATGACCCGAAGCTCCTGAAGATTTTCTGCTGGAAGAAGTGATTCAAGAATTTCCTATGATAATTGGTTCAGCAGCGGCTTGTTCTGCTAAAGGTTGTTTAGTTGTAGAAAGTTCGGCTAGGTTTCCCGATGAGAATCTTTTAAATCCAAGAGATCTTGTATCTTGTGCCTCATGATCTTCAACTAGATAATGAACACCATATGAGAATGGATTTCCTTCCTTTACATCGATTTTTATGTAAGTGATTCTTCCATCATATTTTTTGGCTTTTATTTTAACTTCTGGTGGCGGTTCCATCTGAACAATCTTTTCCAGGTCAGATCTTAAAGTATCTATATCACCTAAAAAAAATCCATCTCCTCCACAACGTTCAAAATGAATCTGAGGTAAAGCCATTTTTTCTTAAATTTTTCTAGAATTTAAAGTTATGTATTATGCAAAATAATTATTCTCATGATTAAGATTATCTTCTTTTGTAAAAGCCCTCTCCCTGCCAGTTGATAAAGGGTTTCAAATGGTTGAGCACACGGATAGATTTTTTTTGCATGTCAAGAACTTTGTAAATATTCTTGTAAGCTTCCGGTGCCTCATCAAGAGAGGTGGGGGAAAAATTCCCGGTTACCCCTGCTTCTTCCATCTCTTTCCTAAAAGAATCAACATCTATTGTTTCTTTTGCTTGTCTCCTGCTCATTGCCCTTCCTGCCCCGTGAGACGAGCTTGAGATGAACTCCCTGTTTCCTTTTCCCTCTACTAAAAAAGAGCCGTCCCTCATGTTTGCAGGTATGATTCCTCTTTCTCCTTTTTTTGCAGGAGTCGCGCCTTTTCTGTGAACAAACAATCCGGCTTCTTTCAGGGCATGATTATGATTTTTATTTGTCCAGATTGTTGACTTCACTTTCTTTCCGAGAACCTGCTCAATCACAATGACTGCCTGCCTGACCATCTCCAGCCTGTTGAGTTTTGCAAATTCCAGGCAAAAATCAAGAAGATTCTGATATTCTTTTCCTTCCTTCGAGTCTGCCTGCAGAGGATATGTTGCCTCAAATCCTTTTTCTTTTCCAGAGGATTTTTTCATGTACAGGGTAGCAATCCAGTATCCGACTGCCCTGGAACCAGAATGGACAACAATCCAGGGAATTCCTGAATCGTCTGAATTAAGGGAGATAAAATGGTTTCCGTGACCGAGACTGCCAAGGTTTTTCAGGACTTTTTCAGACTCGAGAAACTGCAGGACTCTTGGGTCATAAGGGCCTTTTTTGAATTTCAGAAGAATTTTTTTGTATTCTCCCATGGTTTCCTGAGTTATCTCTTTTTCCGAGACATGGGCTGCGCCAAGACCCATTGGGATTTTTTTCTTTACCTGTTCGTAAATCAAATAAGCTTTTTCCTCTAGTTCTTTTAGAATGTTTTTCGGAAGCCTTGCAGCAGTCATTCCGCAGCCGATATCATAACCCACCCATGCAGGAACAATGTGGTTTTTTGTTGCGAGAACAGCGCCAATAGGGGCGACATAACCAACATGGGCATCTGGCATCAGGGATGCTTTCACAACATACTTCTCAGAGTAGCAGTTTCTGAACTGCTCCATGGTTTTCTCGTCGATGTCCAGCGCGAAATTGGTTATCTGTTTTTTTTCCTGCATGGTTTGTCAAAGATGCAGAACTTTAAGAAAGTTGCGGGGTACTGAAAGTTTATGGGTAACTCCCCAAATACATTATAACTCTAAAGGGACAACAACGAAACCTTTAAATATGGTTTTATCTCCTTAAAAATATGGATGGAAGATTAGAAACAAAGTCTGGTTATGTCAACGAAGGAAGAGTTGGTGTAGGAGCATATGCAAAATCAAAACCATTATCTTCCCTAGAAGCATTTCAGCATGCTCAAGAAAGAGATTCAAGAATTCTGACTCCTTCTGAACGCCTCAGGTCTATGGAAATAGCAGAAAACCAATATCAAGAAGCATTGAAAAGCGGTACTCCTGAAAAAATTCAAGAAGCGGAAAATCTTCTTCTAGATTCTTACGGAATAAACATCGGCACTCCAGGTTATGCTGGAGCAAGAGACCTCACAGCAACTGTCATGGATTTCAAACAAAAGTCTGTAAAAGAAGTAAATGGGGTGGTTGGAAGCAATCTCTACGGACCAGAATCTCATCACAGATGGTTTTCTCAATTAGAAAAAGACGCGAGAGAATTGCAAGCAAAAGGGCTAACTGCTTACATAAAAAGGTTTGACAATGATACAGGGCTCGTCATTGAAGTAAGCGACGAGCCAAATCCAGAATATCACGGAGCTACTTTGTTTATCTCTCCAGATGTAAGAGATCTTGGGGTTGTTGTAATGGGACCTAATCATTCTTTTGGAGATTCCAGAACAAAATATGACACTGCAATTCTTCCTTTAGATTACAAAGATATAATGCTTGGACCAAGAATGGTCAGCGATACAGACAGGTTGCTGGAACACAGAACATCTAATGTTCCAAACTGGACAAAATTAGCAGCTGCAGCAGGAATAAGCGATGCCTTTATAGGAGAATTAGCAGATAAAACTCTTCGCGGAAGAATTTCCCAAGAAGAAGCTATAAAAAAAGTTGCTTCATATTTAGAGAATTCTAATGGAAAAAATCATAAATTAAGTAGACGCCATTGGTTACAAACAGCCGGTATGCTGTTTGGCTTAGCAACAATTACAGCTATTGAATCTGGCTGCGGCGGAGGAAGTTCAGGAGGCGGAGGACCGCCACCACCGCCACCTCCAGAACAAAAGTATGAATATTCCGGAAGCGTGGCAAAGAGAATAGCAAACGACGGCTCAAAGGCAAATATCGGAGAAGTTGTTCTTGACGGATCAAGGGGAACATTCAAAGCAGACATAGATTCTGCAGGGAATTTCAAAGTCACAGGAATACCTGCAGGGACATACAGAAGGACAACTCGCCACTCTGGAGATTCATTTGTTCCACAGGTAGAGCCCAATATATTGATAGGAAGCAATCTCACAGGACAAAACTATTCTGTAATTGAAAGAGGAGACAACAGATTTGGAGTGCCCTTTGATGCTAATTTCCAGGAGTTTTACAACAAACTCGCACAAAGATCTGGTGTTGGAATATTTAAGTGGGGAAATGCCAGTGGCCAAGCACCGCAGAAGATAGTGATGAAAGCTTCAACAATTCCCGCAGATGTTCAAGCTGCATTCAAGAACTCTGTGGATTTTGTGAGCACAAGAGACACACCAACATTTTCAGGCGGAAGACTTATATCTTTGCCATCAGAATTCAGAGAAACACCAGGCGATTATGAAATAGAAATGTCAATGTGGAGTGGATCAACCGGAACAACTCTTCCATTAACAGATGGTAAAAGAATAGTAAGAGCGAGAACTCTTTTTGATGTTAGAATAGCAGACACTCTTCGTCAAGGAGGAAATCCTGATTTTACATTTGCACATGAATATGGTCATGATTATGGTGCTGATGACTTTCAGGATGCAAATTTTGATAGCATAATGAATGGACTACTTGCAAAAAATCCTAAAGTTACTACAATAAATGACCAGCTTACATTTTTCCTTTTGAATCATCCATATGCTCTGCCAGGCAACATCTCCCCTGACATAAATCCCTGATACTATTTTTCTTAGTTTGCAGAGAAGATTTTATACAATAAAAACCTATTAAGAGTATAGATAATCTTGATTTTTTAATAAGAAGTATTTTATAAAAAGGAACTTGACTATAGACGGGTAATAAGAATATTTATAAAACATATCTGATTAATAAATACAATAAAATGGGGTTGAAAATAAGGTTGGAAGATGGTAGATTTTTGCCTCTCATGGTTTTATTGGCAGTTATTTTTTTATCATTGGCTTTCATATTCGGGCTTTCCTCGAGCACAATAACTGCTATTGTTGGCCCTGACGAGTGTGAACTCTGTGTCCGTTATGCCGATAATAACGGGCGCGCCAGCGCGCCGTGGCAATGTTCCCAGATTGGAGGCTCTGTTGACACTGACTTCGTCGGGAATGTCGATCGTAATGACGATTTTGATGTGCGCGTAAACTGCACTGATTCTAAGGTGCAAAACAGCTTTGAGTTGTGCAGAAGATATGCCGATAATAACGGGCGCGCTAGCGCGCCGTGGCAATGTGCGAATTTTGGAATCGATCTTCTTACCGATTTTGTCGGGGATGTTGATAGTAATGACGATCTTGACTTCATGATCAGGCCGCGAACCGGCGTGGATCCTTCCACTGTTAATCCTTCCTGTATGCTTGGTGTCCGTTATGCTGATTTAAACGGGCGCGCGAGCGCGCCGTGGCGTTATGGCTCCATCACAGGGGTTGCGGTGCAAACAGATTTTGTCGGGGAGGTCGATAGTAATGACGATTTTGACCTTGGGATTTTCTCTTGCTCAGCACTACTAATACCTCCGCCACAAATTTGTGGCAATGGTGTTTGTGAATCTGGATTAGGGGAAAATTCAACAACTTGTCCTCAAGATTGTCCTGCACCAGTTCCAACATGTGGTAATGGAGTTCCCGAAGCAGGCGAACAGTGCGACGATGGAAACTCTAATAATAATGATGCATGCAAGAACGATTGTACAAATAATATTTGTGGGGATGGAGTAATTCATACAGGTGTTGAGCAATGCGATTCAACAGATCTTGGGGGGCAGACATGCCAGTCGCTGAACTTTACTGGTGGAATTCTTAATTGCACAGCTTCATGCACATTTAATACAAGTTCTTGCACAACTCCACCACCCTCCGCACCAACATGCGTCTTAAATTCCTCTTCATGGGATATTACACAAACTATTGAGGGAAACGTCGTTGGACTGCATGTAATAACATCAAATTGCCAAGGCCAGACAATTTCTATTGCTGTAAGAGAAAGTGATGTCTTTCCGCCAGACACTCCTGCAAATATAAATCCTGCAGATACTGTTGTAGCTTCTGATGGAACAGCTACGGGAACTTGGACTGCAGAATGGATTAATGATGGATTTGCGCAGGGAAATCCCGAATATATTTTTACCGCAAGCCTTGTAAGTAATCCAGGAACAAACATAGATAGCTCTAATCAGCTTGAAGTTTTGCAGATAACACCACCTTTTTGTCAAAGCATAAACACATGCGGGAATTATTTAAACCAGAGCGATTGCCAAAATGATATTTGCAATGTAGCAAGTAATAGTGTTCCTGCATCTGTCGATTGCAACGATCCTAACACATCCTGCTCTTGCGTGTGGAACAATACAGCAACAACTTGCGGACCAGCCGTGGCTGTCGCCACCATTAACGTTACTACTAATACAACATCGAATATCGGAACCTGTTATTATGCAGAAAATACTGCAGATACCTGCGATGATGATGGATTCCTGACAGTTGATTTAAATGCCACATGGATATGGGATGCTGGATGCGATGCTACATGCCAAACAGACAATCAGGGGGCTGCAGCAAGCTGCCAGTCAACGACAGAATCTTTCCAGTGCCCTACGCAGATTCCTCTTCCTTTCTTTAATATTTATAACATGCTGGCTGCTGTTATTCTAATTGCCTTGATATACTGGGCAATAAGCATGAGGAAAAGAAGGAAAAATACTGGAAAGAGAGCGGGGAGAAAATATCCAGATTAATTTTGATTACATAGATATTATTTTAAGCAAATAATAAGAGCAATATTTTATTTTGGATGGCAATCTTTTCAACAGTATGTTAAGGATTTTTGAATTGTTTAAAGAGGCCCAAACTATGAATATTCAGTCGGTTCTACGAGAATATTTATAAAGTGTTTTCGTCTTTTATGGAAATAATATGGTCGATAAAAAGAGGTTGAATTATTATGAACTTTAATAGAGTTTTTTCAAATAAAGGGGTGGTTCAATTGCTAATTATTATAACATTTTTCTCTATCTTAACACTTTTTCTTCTTCCGCTATCATCTGCAAGTTTCAATGTTGGAAGCCCCAACAGTTCGCTGGAGACTATTTACGGGCCTTCAGAGAACATAACGGGATGGATAAACATCAGTTTTTCTTCAGAGCCCGTGAGTTCTGTTTTCAGGGATTCTAGGGGAAATTCTGCAAATCTGTCTTCTTTATTAAAAAGCAATGAAGGAGTGTATGCTTATTCCTGCATTCCAAAAGACTGCAAAGATGGCTACACGACAAACAGCCCAGGCCTGACAAAGGCAATAACCTTAAATTCTGGAAATTCAAAAGTCTATGGAATAAAACTGACAGGGAATTTATTCAGCATAGATTCTTTAAATTTCAAGATTGACAGCACAGCCGGGCCATCATGCACGAATCAAATTGAAGTTGATTTTTTGGATGATTCTGTAATTGATGCAAGAAATAAGAATTTCCTGGATTCACAAAGCTGTTTTGTCAATCAAAAGAGCTACGGCTGCTTTGATTCTGGAAATTCTGAAATGGAAGAATTTACATTTCCAACAGGAACAACTCCTTACTGCGAAAAAGTTACCTTGTCAGATTCTCCTGGTTTTTTCTTGGGAGCATGGATAAAAAAAGTCAGCGGCACAAGAACATTGAAGGCTTCAATTTATGATGTTTACGGAGGAGGAGAAATCACGAACTGCATTCTTCCAGATGCTTCCCCTTCTGGCGGAGAAATTTCCTGCAATGTTTCTTATTCTGTAATTTCTCCTGCAGAATATTATGTCTGCATCTCTGCGACCAGCGGTTCAGGGGATTATAAGATAAGAGGCTATTCTGCCAACGGAACAAACGGCTGCGGATTTTACGGAACACCTGTCCCATCAACAATGCCTGCTGCATATGACATATTTGCACAGGGAAAGCAATTCGGAGCTGTTGGAACTGACAATGGAATGAACAAATCAATAAACGATGGAAGAAGCTTTGCAGAAATGGCAGAGGAGTACATAATAAAAAAATATGGAACCAAAGACTGCACCTCTGGATGCGTTGTTCCCATAAGAATAAAATCCAACTTGAACCAGGATGTAACGCTGAAAGACCTGCAGGTAAATTACCAGAAAGATACGGGAATAGTAACAGAAAATAATTTTTACGAAGTGCAGACAACTGCAGCAAAAGTTTCTTCTGGTTTTCAAAAACTTTACCTGGACAACTCAGGATTTTCTGTCCCTTCGAGCCTGGCGAATTACACTTTCTCCCTTAGCCTTAACAGCCAAGTGGTTGTTTCCCAAAAAATGCAGGTTAAAGATGTTCCAATAATAAAATCCATAACGCCGGAAAAAACAGCAGCAGCATATCCCACAGAATTCATTGTTAATGTTAATTCAAAGTACAATCTTACAGGATTTTCCTGGGATTTTGGAGACAACAGCCAGGAAACAACAACTGATGAAAATAAGATAAGCCACACTTACGATTCAACAGGACTTTATGATTTAAAAATAAAGGTCACAGACCAGAGAGGGTTAAGCTCTTCAAAAGTTTTTATCATAAATGTCAGCTCACCAAAAGAACTGATAAATTCAAGCCTTTTCAAGCTTGAAAGAGATATTTCAAACATTGAAGAAGAGATTTCAACTTTCACTGCATTTTACCAGGATTCTTTGAACGCGGCATTAAATATTGAGGAAGCCAAGGAAAAGGTTGTTTTATTGAAGCAGGCTTACAAAAATGCAAGTTCAGAGGAAGAATATGTTGAAATAGTCACAGAAATAACAAAATTAAAGGTTCCAGAAGGAATATCCAAAAGCAGGAGCGCTCAGGATCTTACCTTGTTTTCTGGCCCTGATTACGTCAATCTTCCTGTTGTTCAGGAGATAGGAGGGGGAGAATATGACTCAGCAAAAGAACAGGAATACATAAATGCTGTTTT
>JBBTAK010000008.1:0-3519 GCA_038044245.1 Nanobdellota archaeon | reverse complement strand
ACTTCATAGCTGTTAACGTTGTTTCCTATGACTCCTGAATATTTCCTTAAAGCTCCCGAGTCATCATAGCTAACATATCTATAGTCAGAATAGTCTTTTGTATTTTTGTATCCCGAGCCATCTTCTACATAATAGTATCTTGGATAATCTTTTGCATAATAAACTCTGGAATAATCTATGTAGTCTGTCCTGTCAACAATGTATGGCTTCGTGTATGTAATGTATGTTCTTGAAGGAGAAGAGGTCTTTTTTTGCGTTGTGTATGCTACTGGCCTTGTTTTGGTTTGCGCTCCTGTCAATGGCCCTGTTGATGAATAAGTATTGAATGAATTTTTGTTATAGGAATTTACGTTGTAGGAGTTTGATATTGTCTTTGTGTCAGCATCCCCGTATGCGCTGACTATCATTATTGAGGCCAAGACCAAGAATGCTATTAACACCGCACCCAAAACTCCTTCAAGGAGCATCCTTTCCTTAGGTTCCATTGTCATTACGTGCAAATGCCTCCACGGTTTTTAAGGATTGTTGGAATTGAAAGATTGTTTTGAAGGCAATCAAAAATTACCATCTCACATAATAGTAGTCTGGAGAAGAAACATATCCGGGCACATTGTAGCTGTATCTGTAATCGCTGTATCTATATCCTGGCTCATACCCGAAACTTCCCATGTTTGTTCTGCCAGGGTAAAATACCCTGTAATCCCTGTCTCTATATGGCTGACCGTAGGAGTAATAAACGGGAATTTTTGTTTCCCTCTCTATATCTGTGTAAGATGTTGTTACTGTCTTGATTCTTTCATTTACATATCTGTCTTGGGAAGTCAAGACATTTGTGTGCTTGTTTTCTGTCGTGTCTCTGAAAGTTTCTGTCTTGTAATAACAAGGAGAGTAGCTGTAGCCATACCTATAACCATGGTCGCAGTCCTGGCTTCTGTATCCATAGTCATAATCATACCAAGAACCTGCGGAAACAAAGCCCGCAGACAAAAATATCAACCCCACAAATAAGAGCAAGACAAGCCTTTTGTCCATGCCTCTTATGACTTTTAGGCATATTTAAGGATTATTAAGGTATAAAGAATGTTTTGAAGATTGCCTTATGAAAATATATTGTCTATTCCTTTGCCAATTAAGATTCCTAATCTTCCTCCAATCATACCAAATCCAAGAGTCGAAAAAGTCTTCGTAAGAGATGGATGCATATTTATCATATAGGTAATTACATCTGAAAATCCATTTGAATTTTCAGCAATCTTTTTTGCATATTCAACAGCTTCTGCTCCAAGATAATACCCAGCGTATGAGACACCTATAAATCCTGCAAACATACCTATTGCTTCTAGTTTTGATAAATCTCTTTCTGATCTTAATGGCATATTTTTTCATAGAATAAGAATATTTTAAGCTTTTGTGTTCTGTATTACCTTAAATTCAAAAAGAACATTCTCGCACCCCAACCCGAATGAAAGTGTTCGGTTGGAGAATTAGTTATACAACAAAATCTCTTTTGTTGGAGACTTGTGGCCTAAATTAATTGTTAATGGAATAGGCACATTAATCTCTTTATTTTTTTTCTTAAAAGTCATTAGAAGAAGGACATGTACGTGGTTTGTTTTATAGGTAACAGACATCTTAATATTCTGGATATTCTTTAGTAATTCCCTAGAAACACCTAAATTTTCGCTGGCATCCATTATTTCTAACCCACAAACAAAATTATCATGGCTAACATCTAGGATAAAATCCCCGATATCAAGAGATGCCTTAACTTTATCTCCATTAGAGATAAAGAAGATATCATTTTCTGGGTCATAATCTATCTTTTTAATTTGTCTTGCCATTTTCTTTGAGTATTCCAAGCACTTATAACTTTTAAATCTTTTGAGATAAAGATTTCAACTATTAGAACTAAAGAGTATTTACCACTCATCTTAAACCATAACTTAAATCTTCCTTGTTTTCCAATTTCAATTTTCTCTAATTTGTTGGGTTGAGATAAAAAACTTCTAACCATTCCTTCATTAATCGGTCTTTCTCCAACTCTTTTAAAAAAGTGAGAATCAAACGAAATATTCTCCTGCTTTAAACTCTCGAGAAATTTCCTAACTTCATTTAATTCCATGTTAAATTAAACACGGTCTCAATAAAGATATATGTTCTTAAAAATATTTATGAGATGAGGTATTAGAACCTTTCTTGAAAGAAGAAAATTATCCCCGCACCCAGAATCGGACTGGGGATCTCTCGGGTTCTGCACGGCTTTTGGGGTTTCATAGTTTTCCTGCCAGCTTCTTGGCCCTGAATATGGAATCTCCACCTTAGACATTGTCTACAGCCGAGCGCTCTACCACTGAGCTATGCGGGGTAACTTAAAAAGAAATGGCTGATTTTTAAAAGTTCTTATTTGTCTCTTATTATCTTTTATCGCATAAATTCTTATAAAGGAAAAAGACAAAGAAAATTTATGAAAATTGATTCCGATTATACTTCCCCTACCTTTTTAGGTTTAGAAACCTCTGTAACAGACACTTATAGAACCGGGATTGAAAGATTACGAAAATCTGAAGACGCTCAAGAGCAATTGACTATTTTATCTGAAATGTTCGACTCTTTAGGAAAATCTCATTCTGGTTCTAATGGTGTTGGTTGGGCAAAAGACAGGATGCTGATGTACCATAATCTCGGAAAAATTTTAGGGAAAGTATCAGGAACCCCCCGGGAATATTCTTATTGGTTATATATTACTTCTAAATATAGTGGTGTTGAATCTGTAAAAAATGCTCTTGAAAAGTTAAAAGGGATTGAAGAGATACTTAAAACACACAACATTGTTAATGATTCAGAATTAAAGGAAAAATTAGTATCTACTCCTTTACAGGAGATTATTTTGGAGTATGCTGATTTATTGAATGATTATAGAACAGGAGATAAAACTGATTCTAAAAGTATAAAAAATGCTCTCGAAAGGTTAAAAGATATTAGTTGTTTATTGATGGAATATGGAGTTGATACAGGTGTAGGTTTAACTTTAGACCTGGAAGCCAAATTGAAAATGGCAGAAGAAGCCGAATCACTGGAAAAACTTTGATTACTTTTTATTCTGTTAATTATTCCTCAATCTTTTTCTGCTCTAGAATGACCACGCTTGGGCGTTCTACTCTTCTATTTTTCTCTGCTCTGAAATGAAGAAAGCCCTGTTTGACTCTACCTCTTTTATCTGCTGGTCTTTTTCAAATATTGCCGTTGCTGTCGGCAGGGCAAACTTTCCGAAAACTCCAATTTTGGAATAAACTATGTATGAGACAATCTTGACTTCTCCTGCTTCCATCTTGTCAAAGTTCCATTCTATCCTTCTGTTCTTTGCATCAACTCTTGTCGGATAGTCTCCAAGGAATTTTTCATGGAGAGTCACCATTAGTGGAAGCTTATCAACAAGGTTCACCCTGTCAACATGCTGTCTTGCGTGCGCAGAGACAGAAACTTTCAATGCAAATTCACCGCCCTTTGCCCTTACAAAAG
>JBBTAK010000007.1:0-19903 GCA_038044245.1 Nanobdellota archaeon | reverse complement strand
ATCCTGAAGAAACTGTAACTGTCTGGTTTGTTCCGTTGATGTCAATATTGCAGGCACTTACAGCTGTTCCTGCATCTGAAACAGATATGTTAAGAGTCAAAGTCTCTGTGTTCTTCTTCAGAGTTCCATTTGCATAAAATGGAAGCGCAATTACTGGAGCTGTTGAATCAATTTTCACAACAAAACTGTTATTCAGCCCAAACTGCCCTGTGGAATCGTTTACATGAACATTTATCGTCCTGTTGCCGTCTGCGAGATTTGTCAGGAACCCATTCGTGATATTGCACCATCCTGAAGAAACTGTAACTGTCTGGTTTGTTCCGTTGATGTCAATATTGCAGGCGCTTGGATTTGTTGTTGTGTCGCTGACAGAGATGTTCAGTGTCAAAGCTTCTGTGTTTTTCTTTAATGTGCCGTTTGCATAAAATGGAAGAGTTATCACTGGTGCAACAGTATCTATCGTGAAAGTCCTGTTTGTTGTTGAGAATGCTTGATTGTTATGGCTGTCATTTGCCCAAGCTGCCCAACGCCATTTTCCCTGTGGAATCGCATCAACTGTAATGTTCCAGTATGTTGCATTAATCGGCGTGAAGTTTGTCTGGTTTGCAATCCATGAGCCTGTCCAGTTTCCATACAAAGCAATATCATCAAGAAAAATCCCGTCAAAGCCTCTCAAGTCAAATGTTACAGAAGAGTTGCTCCTGTTCGCATTGTCTGCAAGATTTGTTCCAAACTGAGCAACAGGAGCAACTGCATCCACAAAAACGACAAAACTATTATTCAGCCCAAACTGCCCTGTTGAATCGTTTACATGAACATTTATCGTTCTGTTGCCGTCTGACAAACCAGTCAGGAACCCATTCGTGATATTGCACCATCCTGAAGAAACCGTAACTGTTTGGTTTGTTCCGTTGATGTCAATTTTGCATGCAGAAGGATTTGTCGTTGCGTCAGTCACAGAAATATTTAATGTTATGGTGTCTGATGTGCTTGTTTTCTTTGTTGCATTAACGTAAAATGGAAGAGTTATCACAGGCGCAACTGTATCTATCGTAAAGGTTCTGTTTGTCGTTGAGAATGCAGAGTTTCCTGTAGTGTCATTTGCCCAAGCTGCCCAACGCCATTTTCCCTGTGGAATCGCATCAACTGTAATGTTCCAGTATGTTGCATTAATCGGCGTGAAGTTTGTCTGGTTTGCAATCCATGAGCCTGTCCAGTTCCCGTAAAGAGCTATTGCACTAAGCGCGTTGTCATAACCCCTTAAATCAAAAGTCACAGATGAATTGCTCCTGTTTGCATTGTCTGCAAGGTTTGTCCCTATTTCTGCCACAGGATTGCTTGCATCTGCTACTGGAGCACGCCATGCACATCCTGTGCTGCCATCCCAAGTGCTTCCATTCACAAAGTATGTTTTTATCAACGTAGAGCCTGTGGAGTTAGAATATGCTACTGCAAAAGTGTCTGGACACAGGGACATATTCTTAGCTGTATCTTTGCCAATGACTGAAATTTCTTTGTATAATGTGCTTGAGTTTGGAGACGATTCTATGACAAAATCATTTGTGAGGCGGTCTCCCCAAGCGTTGAAAGTTGCACCCATTATATCGTTTGTAGCCTGCCCATACCAAACAACAACTATGTTGTCATTTCCAACACCGAATCCGGACCTGTTGTCAATTGTTGCAATATCAATCGCATTTCCTGTTCCTGCTGTTGTGTTGACATCTATGCTTGTGCTTACATTTGTCCCGTTTTTCCATTTTACCTGCATGGAAATATCCTGGTCTGTTCCATCATACCAGGCAACTGCAAACTTGTCAAGGTCAAGGGCTGTTACTGCGACAGAGCCTGTTGTTCCGACGTTCATATCAAAAACGTTATTGAGTCCGCCTTCCGATGTTAGGGCTGATGCTGCAAAATCCCTAATGCTGGCTCTTATGTTGTCTGTTCCTGTATAATTGACCCATGCAAAAACAGCAACTGTTGAATTTATTGCATGACAATCTGCAGTGTTTGTCCTGTTTGTCGTCGGAACCATTGTTGCGTCGATGGCTGTTTCCGCGACAAAGGGCGTTGTCGAGGAGTTGTCAGTAACCCATACAGCATCAAAGTCTCCCTCTGCAGAGTCAATCCATCCAATAGCAGTCCTGTTGCCATAACCTGCTAGGCAATTATCATAAAACTGGAGGCTGCTTGTTTCTACATTTGTTATCCCACTAAGCAAAGTTCCGTTCATGTCATAAGTTGCTGTTAATGCATCACTCAGGAAGAAATCATACCATTTTAAATGAAAATGAGTTGAGTTTATTGCACTCACTGAAACAGTAGATATGCTCCCTGCTCCTGTATATTTAAAGAATGGCCCCTGCCTTATTGTTCCATTTGCGAATATTGTTGAGAAACTCAGCATGTTATGTGTGACATTTGCACTTGACGAATTTATTCTTGCCATAAGAAGCGTGTTGTTGCTTAAAGGAATCATGTCAATGCTTACAGACGAGTTTCCAGAGATTATAGGGTCAATTATATGGTCAAATTCAGCAGAGCCGCCAGAGATTTTCAGGTCAAAAACATCCTGGGAGTAGCCATTGGGCAAACCGGCGCCGCTTGAGCCGTCAAGAAATATTTTATTATAATCGTTAGATGTTAATACCTTGAATTCTGCTATCAGCTCACTTTTATCTTTTTCATAGACCTCAATTTTTGGCGAGCCAGAAACAACGCGGGGATAAATAGTTATATCTCTTGTACTATCCAATGGAATTTCGAAAGTTACTCTTACATATTCTTTGTCATTTACCTCTTCGCTCCAGCTTTCATCAAGCTCTTTTACTTCCTGATAAATGTCTGAAATGAAATTTCTGTTTCTGTCCAGATGCTCTGCTTTTATTATTACAATAATTTCAAAAGTCTGTGTGGATAAAGAGGGAGCAAGCCATTCTACAAAATCGTAAATCCCGTTATTGTCTCTGTCCTGGACAGAAATCGGGTCTATATAGGCATCATTTTCAATCCAATGGATTCTTATCTGAGAAGGGTTTTTTATGTTAAAAGATTCATCCAAACTTGCAAAGCTAAGGACATTCTCGTAATGGACATTTTCAGGGCTTGTTATCTTTACCCTTTTTCCCCTTTCGATGTCCTGCTCTTCTGCTGTTGGAGCAGGAGTTTCATACGCGATTTCATAAGAGGTTGCATTGTCCTGGATTTCAACAGATGTTATTTTTTCCGGTTGTGTTCCGATTGCTCCTCCTGTCATTCTTCCGAGATTTCCAAGGAACATGGAAAAAAATCCTCCATCTTTTTCAGAAGAGATTGCTGCTCCTGTTATTGTAAATGCTGCTTTCTCTGTCTTTGCTTCAGAATGCAAAGGCTCTTCCTGGAAAGGGCTTGTTTGTGTAAAAGGTTGAAGAGCCCCTGCACTTTCTGAATATGATTCCGCAATCTCTGCGGTTTTTTTGACAGTTATATTTGTGGCTTCTGCTGGCAATATCACTCTCGTACCTGAAGGCTCATCCAAAGAAACTGTCTTGGTCCATCTGACCGGCTGGCCAAGAACTGCCTGTGCCTGTTGCGTGGAAATTGTCGCATTTGTTTCACCAGTGATTTCCGGAGTCTGCTCCTGGACAAAAAATCCGGAGAATCTTGGCTGGATGTAATATAAAGAAAATGCCAACAAACCAATGATTGCAGCAGAAATAAAGACTGCCAGGAGATGGCCTTTAACAAGACTTTTCTGGTATTTTTCTATGAGACGCTCGCATTCTTTTATGTAATTGTCATAATGAATTATCCATTCCCTCAGGGTTTTTCCATCGAAGAGCCTGTATTCTGTTTCAAGGCAGGTTTTCTTCGAAACCTTCCCTTTCTGATATCCCAGCCATAGCTCTTTCAGGTAGCGGACAAAGTAATCCCTTCTCTCTCTTGCGGTCCTTATTTTTTCCCTGAGTTCCCTGATAAAATCCTTAGCTGCTGCTGACTGAGACCGAGCCCTTTCCATTACTTATTATGTATGTATTAATACTTATAAATGTATAGCTTACTACTGATAATACTGCTTATTTATGTATTTAATACTTATTTTTTGTGTAATTCTATAATGGTGGTGCCTACGAAGAATTTAAATACCTTCTTGTAGTGCCTAATATATGGCCTTTATTGTCAAGAAAAGTATTCATGACAGAGAATATTATTACCTAAACGAAAATAAGAGGATCGGGGGAAAAGTAAAGACGAAAACTCTTGCCTATCTCGGGAAAAACAGGAAAGATGCAGAGAAAAAAGCCAGGGAATTTCTTGATAAAAGAGGGAAAACCAATGAAAAAGAAACTGCACAATCTTCCAAAATAAAAAAAATAACAGAAGCAACAGAAATCAAGGAAATTTCCATAGAAGACCTTGCAGCTTTCTGCAAGAGAAAAGGATTTGTCTATCAGTCAGGAGAAATTTATGGGGGGCTTTCTGGATTTTGGGACTTCGGGCCTCTTGGAACAGAATTAAAAAACAACATAAAGAAAGAATGGTGGAAATTCCATGTCCTGCAGAGAGAGGACATCGTAGGCATCGATGGCTCGATAATCACTCATCCAAAAATATGGGAAGCTTCGGGACATGTGGCCAGCTTTATAGACATCGAAGTCATGAACAAGAAGACGAAAGAAAAGTTCAAGGTTGACAAGTTTGAAGCAGAAAAGTACAGCAACGATCCGGGTTTTGAGGTAAGAGGGGAATTCAATCCCATGTTCACGACAAACGTTGGCTCAACTGTTTCAGATTCCATAAGGTCTTATTTAAGGCCAGAGACTGCACAGCTGATTTTTTCCAATTTCAAGGCAGTATACGAAAATTCGCGGCTGAAACTTCCATGCGGAATAGCGCAGACAGGAAAAGCTTTCAGGAATGAAATAGCTCCCAGGGATTTTCTTTTCCGGGCAAGGGAATTTGAGCAGATGGAGATAGAATACTTCATAAAAAAAGGAACAGAATGTCCTTATGACATACCTGATGTTGAAGTCATGGTTTATTCTGCAGAGGCACAGGAACAGAACAAAGAGCCTGTGTTCATGAAGGTAAAGCATGCCCTTGAAAAGGGAATTATAAAAAAAGACTGGCATGCCTACTGGCTCGCAACAGAAATTCATTGGTTCCTGAAGCTAGGGGCAAACAGGGGCAATTTCAGGATAAGGCAGCACCTGAAGAATGAGCTTTCCCATTACTCCTCGGATACATGGGATCTGGAATACAAGTTTCCTTTTGGCTGGAAAGAGCTGGAGGGAATAGCAGACAGGGGAAATTTTGATTTAAGCCAGCACGAAAAATTTTCAGGAAAAGAAATGAAAATATTTGACGAAGAGAGCAAGGAAAGAATTCTCCCAGAAGTCATCTGTGAGCCAAGTCTAGGAGTTGAAAGAGCGTTCTTAGTTTTCATGCTTGATTCTTACTCTTATGACAAAGAACGGGAAAATGTTGTTCTGAAGCTGAATCCAAAGCTTGCTCCTGTAAAAGCAGCAGTATTTCCTATCGTAAAGGGAGAAAAGTTTGAAAAAATCTCTGAAAAGATAGTCAAGGAACTGAAGCAGGAATTCAACGTGCTTTATGACAAATCCGGAAGCATAGGTCGCAGATACGCAAGGAACGACGAGATAGGAACGCCATTCTGCATAACTATTGACGGAGATTCCCTGAAAAATCAGGATGTTACAATAAGAGACAGAGACACTAAAAAACAAATAAGAACAAAGATTTCAAATTTAAGGGAAACTTTAAGAAAATTGATAGATGGGAAAATCTCATTCGACAATGCAGGAAAACCATTCAATTTTAATTAGCATAAAAAATTAGTTTTAGGTGAAATTCCCCGAAAAAATATGAGAGAGTAAGGATTTCATTGCTTCTCTAGATATAAAATTGTCATAGAAATGGCTGTACCAGGAGTTGAACCTGGGACTTCCTGCTCATGAGACAGGCGTTCTGCCGCTGAACTATACAGCCAAAATTAAAAAAGATAACTGATTTAAAAGTCTTGGGGTTAGAAAGAGTTACTGCTACCTCTTTTTTTATAGAATTTTGATAAATATCCAGCAACCTGATTCCTTATTTTTTTGCTCGGCATGGTATTACTACCTAGAATTTTTTTGTTTCTTTCAAAATCAGGGCTGAATTCTATGCCCCTTTTTACGAGCTCTTTGGCAGATCTCTTTACCATTTTTGATTTTATCTTTCCCATGTTTGAACACCAAGATTTTCCCGCACTATCTTTCCTTTATAATAGTGGGAAAAGTCTGCTTTTAAAACTTATCTTTAAAAGTTTTAATAGTTAATCCATCAAAGTTAATTCTACTATCTGATTATCACAATATATAATAAAGATGTTTTTTATCAGATAAGATATATCCTATAAATTTATTTCATCTTTTTTATAGAAGAAAGGCCTTTCAATGCGTCTATAAGGCTGCCTATTTTCTTTGAAGGATCTCCAAGCCCCAGAATTATGTAGGGAATGCCTTCTTTGGAGGCTTTTTTTGATGCCCTTATTATGTCATCTTCGGTAATCTTGTTTTTGTTATATGCAACAAGGAGCTTTTCTTCCCCGTTGTCCTTGATCTTTAAGGTTATTTTTCCTTTTTCAAAATTTTGCATATCTACCAATTCAATGGAATTCGCAGAGAGAAATTCTTTAATGTCAAGGAAAAACTTATCATCTTTCTTAGGAGTTTTTTTTACCGAAATCTTTTTCTTTGGCCTTTTTATTTTTCCAATTATTTCTCTTGGTTTTGCCTCTTCCTGCTCTTTTTCCCCTTTGCCAAGAATATCTAATGGTTTTTCCGCAATCTTAACGGGAACAGGTTTTTTTGCCTCTATTTCCATTGGCTTTTGTTTTTCTTCTATTGTTTTGAACTCGGTTTCCGGAACCAGGAAATATCTCCAGATGACTTCTTCTCCTTGTTTGAAAGGCACTGCAAAATCCCTTATCTCTCGCAAAGCCACTCGAATTGCAGGATTTTGCGCAGAATCACGGAGAAATCTTTTTTCCTTTAGAAGAAGAAAAGCCTCTTTCTCCTTGCTTCTCAGATGCTGGGAAAAATTTTCCAGATTTGATTCTTGTCCAGGAAGAAGGTATAGTCTTGAACTTCCTACTTTCATGTGGCTCATTCTTACTTTTTTCTCTGAAACGAGCTCTCCCAGAAAAGCGGAGGAAAAGAGAATGCTGGATTTTATTTCCCCTGCTATGTGAACAGGGAGGCTTGGCCCCTTTAATTTCAGGGAGGAAAGTATCCTCTCCTTTATATCTTCAGGATTTTGGACCATCATTGGTAAAGAATTAAGATAGTTATAAATTTTCTTGTGATGGAAAATTTATCAGAGCATTATTTGTCCAGATAATCATGGTTTAGTCCACTTTACCTCATAATAGGAAACATCTCCCTCATCATCAACTATTGCCAGAAGAAGAGACTTTTTTGTCGAATGGGCTACACGATTTTTTGCAGAGAACTCGTGCCATGTGAACCTTCCTGATTCGTGGTCGCAGAACACTATCCATTTTGCATGCTCTTCTCCTGGTTTGAAACCAGGGCTATAAACCCGGAAATCAGCCCCAAACTTCAGCGCTGTTTTTACAATATATCCTTTTTCCCTTAGATTCTTGAAAACCTGGTACTTTATACTTATTCTCTTGTCTTTTGAATAAGCTTTTTTCATGAGGTCTTTGAAGAGCAGGAGCTTGCTCTTTTGAAATACGCTTAATTTTCCTTTTTCCGCCAGAAAAAGTGCCTCTGGAAGAGAATACTGAATTTTTTCTCCTAAAGGCTCTCCAAAATGGCTTTTCTTGTAGAGGGAAAAAGCGTCTTGGGAATTACTGGATATGGAAGTTCCCATTATCTGCGCTTTAATCTTTTCCATGGTTTAAACAGGAAAATTTAATATTTAAAGTTTGGCTCAAAGAGTTTTTAAATTAGTGAATGTTTTATGAGGCATATGGCAGAAACTAAACGCGGTTTTAAGAATATAGAACAGAAATGGCAGAAAAAATGGGAGGAAAAAGGGATTTTTCATGCAAAAGAGGGAAAGAAAAGAAAGTTTTACGTGCTGGAGATGTATCCCTATCCTTCTGGCTCTGGCCTGCACATGGGGCATGCTTTTAATTACACTGTAGGGGATATTTTTGCAAGAATGAAGAGGATGCAGGGTTTTAATGTACTTTATCCGATGGGTTATGACTCTTTTGGATTGCCTGCAGAAAATGCCGCAATAAAGAAAGGAATTCATCCCAAAAAATACACGGAAAAAGCCATTGCTAATTTTATCAAACAGCAAAAAAATCTCGGGTTGAGCTATGATTGGTCCCGTATGATTGCAACCCATAAGCCGGAATATTACAGGTGGAACCAGTTTTTTTTCCTGAAATTTTTGGAGAAAGGATTGGTGTACAGAAAAAAGGCTCCTGTTAACTGGTGTCCTAAATGCTGTACTGTACTTGCAAATGAGCAAGTTCATCAAGGAAGATGCTGGAGGCATCCGGACACAGAAGTTGAGGTAAAACATCTGGAGCAATGGTTTATTAAAACTACAAAATATTCTGAGGAACTTCTAAGAGACATAGAAAAAATAAATTGGCCAGCAAGAATCAAGATTATGCAGGAAAACTGGATTGGCCGAAGCGAGGGAACAGAGATTGATTTTGAGATACCGTGGAACAAAGAAACAAATTTTGTTTTATTGCATGGCCATACTGGAAGGCCGAATACTAATTTTTTTCCTTGGTTAAAGAAAGAATTAGAAAATAGAGGCTACAAAGTAAGTGTGACAAAATTACCAGAACCAGATAGCTCAAATATTGATAAAAAAGTTGATTATGTTCTAAAAAATGAAAATATTAACGAAGATACTATAATTTTGGGGCATAGTCTAGGCGGAGCTGTTGCCTTAAAAGTCCTTGAAAAATTAAACAAGCCAATAAAAAAATTGGTTTTGGCTGCAGGAGGAATGAGGAAGGAATGGAATTATAATAAGATTAAGAGGAATGCTAAAGAGATAATTTATCTTCGAGATGTGGGTGACACAGTTATTCCTAAAAATGCTGGCGAAATAGCCAGGAATTTTTTAGATGCAAAAGTTATTGATTTCAAAGCTGAGGAAATTCATATCTGCGGATTGAAAGAGCCTCTTGTTTTAGAAAATTGCTTAAATAAATGGCCGATATTCACGACGAGGCCAGATACTATCTTCGGAGCAACATTCATGGTTGTTTCTGCACAACATCCAAGGCTTTTTGAAATTGTAAAAGACAAGGAAAGAAAACAAGTTGGAGATTTTCTTAAAAAGATAAAGTCTGTCAGTGAAAAAGATGCAGAGACTTTAGAAAAAACAGGAGTTTTCACAGGCTCTTATGCAATTAATCCCATAAATGGGGAAAAGATTCCTATTTATGCAGGGAATTTTGTTCTTGCAGACTATGGCTCCGGAATGGTGATGGCTGTTCCTGCACATGACCAGAGAGACTTTGAATTTGCCAAAAAATACAAACTTCCAATAAAATTAGTGATAAGACCGAAAGACAAAGTTTTAAATGATAAAAATCTTAACGAAGCTTATATTGGAAATGGAGTTTTAATCAATTCTGGAAATTTTAATGGGCTCAATTCTGATGAAGCTAAAAACAGGATAACTAAATTTTTGGAGAATAAAAAATCTGGAAAAGAAGCTGTTCAGTACAAATTCAGGGACTGGCTTGTTTCAAGGCAGAGATACTGGGGGACACCGATTCCTGTTGTTTACTGCAATTCCTGCGGCATTGTGCCTGTTCCGGAAAAAGACCTCCCGGTAAAACTTCCTGAAAAAGTTAAATTCGGAAAAGGAAATCCCCTGGAAACAGAGAAAAAATTCATCAATGTTAAATGTCCTAATTGTGGGAACAAAGGAAGAAGAGAAACAGACACCATGGACACTTTTTTTGATAGCTCGTGGTACTACTTAAGATACTGTGACTCAAAGAACAATAAAAAGCCATTTGATTTGAAGAAGGCAGGTTACTGGATGCCTGTCGACCAATACATTGGTGGGTCAGAGCACGCAACAATGCATCTTATTTATGCCAGGTTTTTCACAAAAGCTCTCAGGGATCTTGGTTTTTTTGGAAATTTGAAAATTAACGAGCCATTTTTAAAATTGTTCAATCAGGGAATGCTTCATGGAAAAGATGGATTTGTAATGTCAAAATCAAGAGGAAATGATGTTCTTCCCGAGGAGATTTCTGAAAAATACGGCATTGACACAGCACGTCTTTTCCTGGTTTCAATAGCCTCCACAGATAAAGACATACAATGGAGCGATGAGGGAATTGAAGGAAGCATGAGATTTATTGACAAGGTCATGGACTATTTTGACAGAGCAAAATTTGGAAAAACAGACAGGAAAACAGAGAGTAAGCTAAACCAAACAATCAAGGAAGTCACGGAAAACATAGAAAGTTTTCAGTATAACCTTGCCGTAATTAAAATAAGAGAGCTTTTTTCTTATCTTGAAAATGGTGCAGACAGGAAAACAGCTGAAACTTTTTTGAAGCTAATTTCACCATTCTGTCCGCACATTGCAGAAGAGCTCTGGCACAAATTAGGAAATAAAACATTCATCAGCCTTGAAAAATGGCCAGAAGCAGAAGAAAAAAAGATAAATCCTGAATTTGAGAAAGAGGAGAAAATCATCGATGATGCAATTAATGATGTGAATAATGTTGTTAATATAGTAAAAAACAGAGGCAAGAGTGTTGCTAAGCTATATCTTTATGTCCTGCCGAATGAATTAAAGATTTATTTTGACAATCTGGATGCAATAAAAAAAAGAACAAACCTTGATGCGAAGATTTATTCTGTTGCAGACAAAGGCAAGTATGACCCTGAGAACAAATCCAGAAAAGTAAAACCAGGAAAGCCTGGAATATACCTGGAATAAAATGCCTACTAAAATTGAAAAGGAAACTTCTCCAAAACCAATTAAATCATATATGAAAAATTTCTGGTTTGAACGCCACAAATTTGTTTATTCAGCAATTATCATTCTTTTAATTCTTGCAGTTCTCATAGGCATCTTTAATGTTGTAAGATTTTCTGAAAAAGTTAAAACATGCGGGGATTCCAGTCTTTATGACACCTGTTCTGAAACAAAACCATATTACTGTGAAAAAGGAATTTTAATTGAGAAATCTTCTGTTTGCGGATGCCCAAATCTTTTTGCTGGAATAGGCGATTCTTGTACTAATGATTTTCAGACAGCGCCAAAAAATCTCTCTTTGAATTATATAATTGACGGACAGGAAAAAACTATAGAATTCACAGTTTACAAAAAAATGTCAGACTATCTTTCGTCTTTGTCAAGAGGAATTTCTTATCTAAATGGGGGAAAGCCACAGAGATCAGACTTTGCCTTCAAAAAGATAAATGAAGAAAATCAGAGCGAATTTCTTTTGCCTCTTGTAATTGAAATACAGAATCTTGCTCCAAAAGATAAAGAAAAGCAGGCAAGGATAGCAGTGAGTCTTGTTCAAAATATCCAGTATGGTTTTTCAAATAAAACAGCAAGCTTTTTTGGAAACAGGGTCAACTATTCAAGATATCCTTATGAAGTCCTTTACGATTCCCAAGGGGTATGCGGAGAAAAGTCAGAGCTTCTTGCATTCCTTTTAAGGAAAATAGGATATGATGTCGTCCTGTTTTATAATCAGAAAGAAAATCACGAGTCTGTAGGAATAAAGTGCCCTATTGAAGAAAGTTACAGGGAAACGGGATATTGCTTTGTTGAAACGACAGGCCCATCTATAATTTCTGATGATGGTATTGTTTATGTTGGGGGAGTTACTTTAAATTCTCAGCCAGAAGTGATCCCTATCTCAGAGGGTGAAAGCCTTCCTGAAGATTTGAGGGAGTACGGAGATGCAGAAACAATGAAAAGCATAAGACAGGGAAAGTTTTTTTTATTCAAGAACCTGAAACTTTGGGTTTTGAAGAAAAGGTACGGTTTAGTGGAAAGCTATAACCTTGAATGAAACTATTCAACAACAGCCTTTACTTGACCACGCTTGGGCGAAGTAATGAAATTCTTATTCGAGAATTGCCCTGATTCTTCTGATTCCTGCTGCGATGGACTCTTCCTTGGTTATCTTAAATTTTCCTATTTCTTTCGTGTTATTAACATGAGGTCCTGTGCAGATTTCCTTTGAGAAATCACCTATAAAATAAACAGAAACAACATCTGGATACTTCATGCCAAATTCTGCTTCTGCCATCATAGATAATGCCTTTTTAAGAGACATTTCCTCTCTCTTGACTTTTAATCCTTCGTTGATTTTTTTGTTAACCATGCTTTCCACATCTTTTATTTCCTCTTCTGTCAGCTTTCTTGGAAAACTAAAATCGAAACGCAGACGCTCTGGAGTTATGTTGGAACCGCGCTGCTTAACCTCTGGTCCAAGTATGGCTCTTAAAGCCTGGTTTAATAAGTGCGTGGCTGTGTGAAGCCTTACCGTCTTTTCCGAATGGTCTGCCAAACCAGATTTGAATGTGCCTGCAGAAGCGGTTTGTGAAAGTTTCTGGTGCTTTTTCAGCTCTTCTTCAATTTCTTCTTTATTTAATCTTATTTTATTCTTTTTACATAAATCTTTTATTATCTCTAGTGGGAAACCATATGACTGATATAATAAAAATGCGTCTTTTCCAGATAAGTTTCTTTTATTTTGAGTTAATTTTTTAAACATATTCAATCCCACATCTATTATTTCTCCAAATTTTTCTTCTTCGTTTTTTATTATTTCCCATACTCTATTGTAATTTTCCGTAGTTTTCTTTAACTCTTCATAATCATCTGCGTAAATGTTCATAATTTTCATCACAAGTGGAGAAACTAAATGTCCCACACCATTTAAATCGTCGTGAATTAGAGCATGAGCTCTTCTAATTAGTTTTCTTAGTATGTATCCTTGCCCCTTATTAGAAGGAATTACGCCTTCTGCAGCAATGAAGACAGCAGCTTTTGCATGATCTGCGATTATCCTTATAGTCCTTTTATTTTTTTCTGTATCGTATTTTATATTCCATAGGCTTTCAATCTCTTGGATTATCGGCTTCCAGACCTCTGTCATGTAATTATCATATAATCCATTTAGTATTGCAAGAGTTCTTTCAACACCCATTCCAGTGTCTACATTTTTTTGCTTTAGTGGAATAAATTTTCCTTCCGGTGTCTTGTTGTATTCCATGAAAACATCATTCCAGATTTCTATGTCATTAACAAACATCTCTGTGTCAGGGCCGCAAGGACCGGTAGTTCCAGCAGGCCCCCACCAGTTATCATCTTTCCCTAGAAATTTTATTTTCTTTATTCCTAAAGATTTCCAGGCCTTTTCTGATTCAGAATCTTTTGTAGCATCTCTATCTCCTTTGAAACAAGTCACAGAAATTTTTTCTTTGGTTATTTTTAGATTTTTTGTCAGAAATTCATTGCTAAATTCAATAGCTTCTTTTTTCCAGTAGTCTCCCAATGACCAGTTGCCAAGCATCTCAAAAAAAGTGTGGTGAAAACCATCGCCGACAGAATCAATGTCTGTTGTCCTGATGCACCTTTGAATTCCTACAAGCCTTTTTCCAAGAGGATGCTTTTGTCCAAGGAGATAAGGAACAAGAGGGTGCATTCCTGCTGTTGTAAACAACACTGTCGGGTCATTTGCAGGAACCAGGGAAGCTGAGGGGATTACTTTATGGTCCTTTGACTTGAAGAATTCAAAATATTTGTTAATCAACTGTTTTCTCGTTATCATCTATGTTTATAGGAATGATGTTTTTAAAAAGTATTTGATTATAAAATTTTGATATGGAATAGTATAATGATAATTTTATCGCAATACTCTATTCTTTACTCCTGATAAATATTAATTGTTTAACTCTAGAATTATCTTAGATATTCTCTCTCTGCAGTCTGGCAAGCCTTCTCTGTATTTCCCCAAGCTGAGATTCTATGTCTTTTTCCCCATAGGCTTCCTTTTTTTCAACTTCTGCTTCCTCTTCTGCTCCCCGCCTCCTCTCAAATTTTTCCCTTAATGCTTCCTCCTTCTTTATTATCTTCGGAATTTTTGGATTTGGGAGAAAACCCTGCAGTTTTCTTATATTTGATTTTAACTCCTTTATTTTTCCGTATGCTTTAAACTTAAGCATTAATTCCTCCATTCTTGCCATTCTATATCTTTCTATTCTTTTCTCAACTTTTAAAGAGCCAAGTTCTGAAGAAAGAATGTTTCTCTTGGCTTTCAGGGCTTCCATATAATCAAGCTTTATGTGTATTACGTTTTCAGAAGGCATTGACATTTTCCTTTGCACCCCTACACCTTGGAGAAGATGTCTCTTCCCATTTTTTCAATCTCCATCTTCATCCTCTTTAATTCATCTTCCCAGGAACGCAGTTCTGCTTCCTCTTTCTCTTTCAATCTTTTAGTTTCTGCCAAAACCCTTTCTATTTCAGATATCTGATTTTTTATATCTTCAAAAATCCTTAATCCCTCTTCAAACTTGTCTATTCTCACAAATACAGGCTCTAATTCCTGCCTGAAACCAACTCCGCCAGCGCCGGGTCTTTCAAATCCCTGTCTTTGGGGGAAAACCATCCCCTTTCCCCTGTCTTCCTCTTGCATGTCTTCCATTTCTTCTGCAAATGGTTTTCTCAAGGGTTCCTGCATCATTCTCATCTCATCACCAGAGACATCGTCAGCGTAGAAATCCCTTCCACCTCTTCCCCCAGAAACCGCATCTTTTATGCTGTCTTGGGAAAATCTCTTTCCTATAGAATTTGAAGGGAAACTTGGAAGCTGGCGAATACTTTTGTCCTCCATTCCCATACCCATGTCTGGAAGCTCCGGGAGTCTTGGAAGCCGCGGCAATGAAGGAATCTCGTCTATTGATTCACCCCTTTTTTCTTTTTTTCCAAAAAGCCCCATTTTCTTTATATATATTTTAGGATATATATAAAATACAATACAGGTTTAAAAACTTATTTACCTTCTTTGTCAAAAAATAAAGAACAGGGGCAAAAAGGCAGTATCCTCGCACAATTGACCGAAAGGTATTTATTTGAACCCCTTTTTAACTTAAAATGCTGAAAAATCTATTGAAAGAAGTTGTTTCCCTCGTGGCAGGAAAACAGGCCGAGGAGATAATCAATATACTCGATACTAAAAAATACATCAACGAATTTGTAATAGCCAAGAAGCTGAATCTGACAATAAATCAGGCAAGGAACATACTGTATAAGATTTCTGATCACGGGCTCGTGTCCTCTACAAGAAAGAAAGATAAGAGGAAAGGATGGTACACTTACTTCTGGAAGATAGAGGTCTTAAAGTCTCTGGAGTTCCTGAAAGAAAACCTTCTCAATAAGATAGGGAACATAGAGCATCAGATAAAGAGCAGGGAGACAAAAAGATTTTATGCGTGTCCAAGATGCCACATAGAGCTTACTGAAGAAAATGCCCTGATTAGCAGCTTTACATGCAATGAATGCGGTTCTCTGCTGGTTCTCAAAGATAACGCTAAGATGTTAAAGGACCTTGGAAAAAACAGGGAAAAACTTGAAAGAGATTTAAAGACAGTCATGGAAGAGATATCCAAAGAAAAGGAAGTTGAGGGAAAAAAGAGGGCAAAAGAGATAAAAAAAGAAGAAAGAAGAGTAAAAAGAGCAAAAAAGAAGAAAAAGATAGAATCTCAATCAGAGAAAAAAAGAAAGGAACCTAAAATAAAAAAACCCATCGTTAAAAAAAGAAAAAAGAAAAAGAAAAAGAACAAAGGGAGAAAGAAGCCCTCCAGAAAAAGAAGATAAATGGACAGATACAGGATTTCTCAAAGAAATACAGGCATTTTCAGTTCTCTTAGCGTGACCTCTCTTCTTATTCTTATGAATGTCCTCGCATTCATCTTTTTCCTGATACTTCTGAGTTTAGAAACAATTTCCATGGACTTTATCGCCATCAAGCCATCAAATATAATGCAGGGAAACTATCTCTGGACATTTCTTACAAGCATGTTCATGCATGCCGGATTTTTCCATCTTTTTGTAAATATGCTTTCCCTTCTTTTCATAGGATCTTTCGTTGAGAGGATTCTCGGAAGGAAAAGATACTTTTATTTTTATATGATATCGGGACTTTTTGCAGGAATATTTTTTATCCTTTCATCACTCGTCTTTACTGCAGACATAAATACTTTTGCAGTCGGCGCTTCTGGTGCTCTCTTTGGCCTGGTGGGGCTTCTTACTATTTTAACCCCAAATCTCCCTGTTTTTGTGATGTTCATACCTATTCCGATAAAGATGAAATATGCTGCTCCTGGGATATTGGTTGTTTTATGGTTAATATCAATCACGGGAAATGTTCCCATAGGAAATACAGCTCATCTCGGCGGATTATTGACGGGATTGGCCTATGGGATTTATCTCAGAAGCAAATACAAGAAAAAAGTAACATACATGAGCAGATATTTTAGCTGAAATATGAAAAATAAAACAGACAAAAGAAAGAGCAGTTCCCTCAAAAAAAATTACATTGAAAGCTGGAACTATGTCAAAGACTCCAGGAATTTTATCTATATTACAATAGCTGTTTTTTTATTCTTCTTTCTCGTGGGATTCTTTGTCCAGTCGCCAAAGATTCTCGAGGAAAAAATCCTTGAGTTCATAAGGGATCTGTTGCTGAAGACAGAGGGAATGTCTCCTTTTCAGCTGATAAGTTTCATATTCTTCAACAATCTCAAGAGCAGCTTTATAGGAATGCTTTTCGGAATCATTTTCGGAATATTTCCTGTTGTCACATCACTTACAAACGGCTATCTTCTTGGGTTTGTTGCAGAAAAAACAGTAGCGGAAGAAGGAGTTTTTGTTCTTTGGAGACTTTTTCCCCACGGAATCTTTGAGCTTCCAGCCCTTTTCATTTCCCTGGGCCTTGGGATAAAACTCGGAACATTCATATTTAAGAGGAATAAGCTTGAAACTCTTGGTGCTTATATTTCTAAATCAATAAAAGCTTTCTTTTTCATAGTGATTCCTCTTCTTATAATAGCAGCAGTAATAGAAGGGGTCTTAATTTCCTTATTTTAAACAAGGCTGTCTCTGATTTTATTTTTCTTTCCTTATTCCCTGAGGTCATTCACTCCAAGAAGGATAAGAAGAAGGGCTATTATCATCACAAACCAGAAAATCCCGCCCTTCAGGAAAATCCATGCAGAATGCAAGAAATTAAAATCTTTTCCAAATAAAAACCATGAATAGGCCGAAGATGCCCATGCTAGGTATATTGCCACAACAAGAAGGATTACTCCGGTAAAGAGTTCAAGCCATTTATTCATTTCAATAAAAGAAAGCACTCATTTAAAAAGATTATGCTTAAAAAACACATATTTCAGAGAATAATCTGGAAATTCAAGATAGGTGTTGTTTTTTGTTATTGGGATAGCTTTTATTCTTATTTAAAATTTTTAGAATAGAAAGACTTATTGTTTTGGAATAACTTTAGCAGGTATAACTTTAGCAGGTATTACTTCATAAGTTTGAATTTTAGGTATTCCCTGCTCATCTAACTTTAGCAAATAAGATTTTCCATCATATTTTAGTAACGTTTCATTTGTTCCATTTCCATTTATATCTTCTAACTTAATCTCTAACTTTGATGGTCTTACATATCCAGATTCAACTTTTCTCTCAGTAGGAATCATCTTGGATGGATTTTCACCACCCAAATATGTAAGTCCAAGATACAATCCAATAAATATAACCCCTGCTAATATATCTCCAATGACAGATTTTGTTGACATTTTTCTTATTTATTAATACAGCAATAATTCAATTTATAAATCTTTCGTTTTTGATACTACTTTTTAATTACTAATATTATTTTCTGATAACAATATAAAAACCAAAACTCCATTATTCCAGATAGTTTTATAAATGCCCTGTTTTTATGGAAAGTATGAATGCTAAAAATACAAAAATTTTGGGAAGCTTGGCAATTCCTGTTTATTAGTTCTGCATTCTCATTTTCTAAATTAAACGCTATATTACCATAAAAAATTTAACAAAAATGGACAAAATACGCCACATAATACCTGAAAACGAAATGAAAGTTTCCCAGCTTGTCGACCAGATGAAAAATGCTGGTTTCGGAGCAAGAAATCTTGGAAAGGCATCGGATATTCTCAAGGAAATGCTGAAAGATAAGGATTGCAGGATTTTTTTAGGAATTGCAGGAGCAATGGTCCCGGCAGGCATGAAGCGGATAATAATTGACATGATAAATACGGGAAGAATAAGCGCAGTTGTCACAACAGGGGCAACCCTCACTCATGACATGATAGAAGCCCTGGGGGAAAGCCATTATCAGTGCGATTCTTGGGATGACAGAGATTTTCAGGACAAAGGCTATGACAGGATGCATAATGTATTCATGAAAAAAGGAGTTTATGAAATCCTTGAGAAGTTTTTCAAAGAAAATTGGCAGAAGCTTAATGAAACAAGGAATGTTGCTTCCTTCCTGAGAAAAATAGGGGAAATCTTGCCAAAGGAAGAAAAAAGCATATTAAAAACATGCCACGACAGAAACATCCCTGTCTTCTGCCCAGGAATTGCAGATTCTGGAATTGGCCTGATGATATGGGGCAGATTAATGGAAGGAAAAAAAATTTCAGTGGATGTTTTTGATGACATGAACGATATAATAGATCTTGCCTGGACTTCTGGAAAAAACGGGGTTTTGTATATTGGGGGAGGAGTTCCAAAAAATTTCATTCAGCAGAGCCTTCAGTTCTCAAAAGGAGCAGATTATGGAATACAGATAACGACAGACAGGGCAGAAAGCGGGGGAAGTTCAGGAGCTCCTTTGGCAGAGGGAATCTCATGGGGAAAAATGAATAAAAAGGGAAAGTTTGTAGATGTTTTCTGTGATGCCACCATAGCACTTCCGTTGCTGTGGATGAGTGTTAGATAAAGTTTAAAAATTCGTCTTTTGTATCTCTCCAATAAATATTTATACGTTTGACATATTTAATTTTCATGGACGGAGAAAAAGAGGCAAAAAAAGTGATAGAGCTTGTTCTTCAAAGCCAGCCCCTGGAAGAAAAAGGAGACAAAGAAGAAAAACTATTGACAATGCTGGATGTTCTGAAGATATTTTCTCCGGGAACAGCAATCAGGACAGCCTTGGATGACATTTTACGGGCGAGAATGGGCGCTCTGATAGTTGTTGAAAAAGAGGGCCTTTTGGAGATAGTTGAAGGCGGTTTCAAAGTGAACTGCAGATTCACCGCACAGAATCTGGTCGAATTAGCAAAAATGGACGGGGCTATAATACTTTCCAAGGACCTGAAAAAAATCCTTTATGCAAATACCCTCTTAACTCCGAGCAGCAAAACTCCCACTAAAGAAACAGGAACTCGGCATAAGGCAGCTGAGAGGACAGCAAGACAATTCGGAACAATAGTCATTGCAATATCAGAGAGGAAAAACAAGATTACCCTTTTTCTAAAGGACGAGGCGCACTTCCTGGAAAACACCTCTGAAATATTGAGAAGGGCTGCAGAGAATCTTCAGATACTTGAAAAACAAAAGGAGATTTTCAATGATCTCATCTCACATTTAAATGTCCTGGAAATGACAAGCCTTACAACTACAAGGGATGTCTGTAGCGTTTTGCAGACTATGGAAAACATGAGAAGAATTTCTGAAAATGTGAAGAGATATCTCATAGAACTGGGAAAAGAAGGGACGATAGTAAGCATGAGGCTCAAAGAGCTGACAAAAAACCTGGCAAAAGAAAGAGATTTTCTTCTGAAAGACTATTTCGGACAGAAATCTTTAAAGGCAGACGAGCTGCTGAAAGATG
>JBBTAK010000006.1:12353-14877 GCA_038044245.1 Nanobdellota archaeon | reverse complement strand
TGAATGCATTTTCTTTGTTTCTGAAGCAGGAGTTGTCGATGGTAAGGAAGAGGAATAAAGATATGAGATTGGAAAATAAATTCCTTTATCCTTACGGAGCTTTTTATGATGTCTCGCTACCAGATAGTATGGAGAATAGCGATTCAGTGATTATTTATGTTGATTTAAGCTATGTATCTAGAGAAATCCGTTCACTTGAAGGTTATTTCTTATCCAACACCCCATTACAAAGAGAGACTAATCCTGTTTGTTTAAGAGAGCAAATGGCTCAATTTGAAGTCGATCATTCTGGGAAATTTCAAGGATTTTCTGAAAATGCCCCCACGAGGAATTGAACCCCGATCACTTCGACCGCAACGAAGCATTTTATCCGTTAAACTATGGGGGCATAAACTACAAGACTTTCTAAAATATTGAATTTTCCCAAAAGATATAAACCTATTGTTTTGATTGTCTGCGTCGAAATATTGCACAAAGATACGCCTTTTCCCGAATGCCCTGAATTGAAAAAGATTTATAAATACGGGTTTTTTAGTATTAGAATAAAGATTCCATAACCAGAAAAAATTTATAAAGGTTGTGGAATTTAGATACAGAATAAAAGGGTTGAAAAAATGAGGGGAAAAAATTTTAATGTTCTCGGGATTTTGTTCTTATTTGGAATTATTTTGCTGTCAACGAGTTTTGTGAGTGCTGAGGTAACTAATTTTACTATATTAAATCCAGTGGCAAATGCTAATGTAACCGGAACATTCACTGTTATCGCAAATGCGACGAATATTACTGGTATTATTAACGTTTCTGTTAGATGGTGGAACGGAACATTAGGTAACTGGGCAATATTATGTGCTAATGTCTCTGTTGCCACGAATGGTAATGCTACTTGCGCATTTAGCACTTCAGCATTAAATGCAAATGTTTCTTCTTCTATTTTTAATATAACAGCAGTTGAAACAGGCGGAGTTGCCGCCAACTCTACAAACATGACTGGTATTGTTATTGACAACACTGCCCCAACGATTATTTCAATAGGATATGTCAATGGAACACTAAAGATTCCAAACACGAATCTTACAATAAACATCTCTATTTCTGACATTAACATTACTGGGGGAACTGTTTGCATAGTCAATGTCAATGGAACAAACCAAACTCTTTCGGTAACTCCTATAGGTACATCAACTTCTACTATTGGAACATGCAATACGACCACATTATCTCTGAAAGGCATTGCAGAGAATAATCAAACAATTAATATATATGCTGGCAGGAACTCAACTTTTTGGAATGCAAATCTTACTGGTGTGAACAATTCACAGGCTGTTTTCATCGACGGAACAGGTCCTCAGGTTGACCTTTCTCTGGCAAGTTCTACTAAAGAATCATTAACACTTAATATAGGATTAACAGATACTTATACTGCAACAAGTTCATGCACAGTTGACAGGTCAGGAGCAACTGTATCCGGAACAACAAGCGTTTCAGAATCTGGCTTAACCTGTGCGACAGCCTATACATATGTTGTTACTTGCACAGATGTTGCAGGAAACACCGGCTCTGCATCAAAAACAGTCTCAACAAATGCCTGCGGCGGTGGCGCTGCCGGCGGTGGCGGAACAGCACCCAAGCCTGCTGTAAACACATTCACGCAAATAACGCCCGGAGCAGCATCAATAACAAAATATGCTGATCCTGCATTGGGCATAAAGCAGATAGAGATAACCGTGAATAATGAGGCACAGAACGTCAAAGTCAGCGTCACAAAATATGACTCAAAGCCTGCAGAAGTCTCTGTTTCAAAATCCGGAAAAGTCTACCAATATCTTCAGATAAGCGAGCAGAACCTTGGGACAAAGTTGGACAAGGCAAAAGTCCAGTTCAAGGTTGAGAAATCCTGGGCATCGAGCAATTCCCTTGATAAGGACAAGATATCTGTCTACAAGTTTGATAATGCTGCTGGAAAATGGAACGAGCTTAAGACAACATTTTCATCAGAGGATAGCCAGTATTATTATTATGATGCTGAGCTTAGCTCATTCAGCTATTTCGTGATTTCAGAGAAAAGCCTTGCTGCAGGAGAGGGAACAGATGCCACAGGGGAAACTCCAACAGCCGAAGGAAGAAGCTGGACATGGTTGTGGATACTTATAGCTGTAGTGATTATAGCGGCTGTTTGGCTTATGATGAGGAAGAAAGAGCAGTAAGGCCAGAAGAAAAGTTTCTGATAAAAAACAGGTTATAATTTCCTAATATAACTCTAATTCAAATAATAGGCCTTGGAGATTTAACTAACTATATATAATTCATTGCAATCTTGGCAAAATAACCAGCAAATCGAGAAAAGCTCAGCAATAAAATATATAGCCAGCCAGATTTGCCTATAAAACCACCCTTTAATTAAACTTCATCATCAATAAAATTATCTGCCCTCTTCATTTTATCCCTGCAAATCTTTCTTCCTATGAAACAACCCTTTAATTAAACTTCATCATCAATAAAATTATCTGCCCTCTTCATTTTATCC
>JBBTAK010000006.1:0-12253 GCA_038044245.1 Nanobdellota archaeon | reverse complement strand
AATTATCTGCCCTCTTCATTTTATCCCTGCAAATCTTTCTTCCTATGAAACAACCAAATCCTTAAAAACATCTGCACATTTTTTATTGGATGGTGGAGATTATCGCTGACCTTCAAATACATTCAAAATACGCCCGAGCAACCAGCAAAAACATTTCTCTTGAAAATTTGGAGAAATATGCAAGAATCAAAGGCCTTAATCTGTTGGGAGTAGGGGATTTTCAGCACCCGCTCAGAAGAAAAGAGATAGATGAAAAGCTCACGGAAGATGAGCACGGTGTTTTGAGGACAGCTTCTGGATTCCCATTCTTATGGCAGACAGAAATCAGTTTAATGTACAGTCAGGATGGGAAGAGAAGAGCAATACATCATCTGATTTTTGCTCCAAACAAAGAAGTTGCAGACCAAATAACAGGGTTTTTGGGAAGCAAAGGGCGATTGGACTACGATGGCAGGCCAATATTTGGAATGAGCTCTCCTGAGATTGTGGAAGCATTGAAAAAAATCTCTGATGACATAGAAATAATTCCTGCTCATTGCATGACTCCCTGGTTTGGGCTTTTTGGAAGCAAATCTGGATTCAACAGCCTTAAAGAATGCTTTCAGGATCAGGCAAGAAAGATTTATGCTATAGAATCGGGAATGAGTGCTGATCCATCTATGCTATGGAGGTTTAAGGAAGTTTCAGAAGGAGTTAATGTTGTAAGTTTTTCAGATGCACACAGCTTCTGGCCATGGAGGCTTGGCCGTGAGGCGACAATTCTTGAAATTCCAAATCTCACTTACGGGAACATAATAAAAGCCATAAGGACAGGCAATGGACTGAAAGCAACTATAGAAACACCCCCGGAATACGGGAAATATCACTGGGATGGGCATAGGAACTGCAATTTTTCCTGCTCTCCAGAAGAAACAAAGAAACTGAAGGGAATCTGCCCTGTCTGCAAAAAACCCCTGACCATAGGCGTTGACAACAGAGTTGAAGAAATAGCGGCTTTTCCTCTCGGAAACAAAGGAAAAAATGCAAGACCTTTTTACAAGCTTCTGCCTTTGCACGAGGTTATTGCCCTTTCTGAAAATTCCAGGCTGGAGAGCAACAAGACATGGCAGGTTTATAATGACCTCATAAAAGAATTTGGAAACGAACTAGACATATTGCTGAAAATTCCAAAAGAGAAGCTATTAAAATTTGATGCTAAACTCGTTGAGCTAATTCTCAGGAACAGAGAATCAAAGATAAAAGTGGCTCCGGGTTACGACGGCGAATACGGAAAAGCTCTCCTCGGAGAAAAACAATCAGCCCTTTTTTAACTCAGGATTTCTTATTCTGACAAATTTGTAATGGGCGTTTGAAGTTTCATTACTGCATTTATCGCAGACATCTTTTAAAGTATATTTATTGCAAGCTTTGCACTTTCGCATCCTCATTTTAAATTCAAAATATATTCCCTTAAATGACGATGATATCCCACATCAAAGTAATTGTCAAGATCTTCTGGGCTGACCCATTTAATCTCTTTTAGATTTCCCCCAGCCTTTTCTTTTCCTTTAATAACTTCACATAGGTGGAGAATAAGGATGAAATTCTTTTTTTCCCTCGGTATCATGGAAAAAATATGCCCAAGATTTGCGACTTCAAGCCCAGTTTGCTTTTTAATTTTAGATTTAAGCGAAGCTTCTAAATCTTCTCCATGCAGGACCCTGCCGCCAGGCGGAGTCCATCTAAGGTTCCTGACGAAAGGATCATCTTCTCTGCGGCCGATGAGGATTTTCTTCTTTTTTGTATCATAGACAATCCCCAGCACAACCACTTTAAAATCATGCATTTCACGCACCTTTTTCATGCTCTTTCATAAAAAACCTTATTTTTAAGCCTTGTGATTTTCGGATACACCATCCTACCTTTTTCCAAAAAAATAAAAAAAGATTTTTACTTCTTCAGGATGCTAAAATCCAGGCCCTCATTTTTTGCCATTTTTTCAATGGATTCAACAATCTCCTTCAGTTTTTGGTCTGCAGCCTTTATATCTTCACCCTCTTTTTTTAAGGAATATCTCCCGGCAGAGACATATTTTATCTCAATGCCGCTGTTGCCATCTTCTTTTCCAAGTATTTTTTTTATTTTTTCTATCCCGTCAGGATCCAGGCTTTTCAGCATTATCTCTTTTTTTATTATGACCCTCTTCTTCTTCTGTGTCCCGAGAATTTCAAAAACTTTTTTTGAGTTTTCTTTTCCTATTGCCTTCTCAAGCTCTTCCGGGCTGCTTTTTATTTTTTCCAGAAAAATATGGAAGCCCCCGCTCCTGTAGACATTTTCAAGGACATCGTCAGCTTTTTCCTTCAGAATAGTCTTTAAAATGCTGGTGAAACTCCTTTCCTGTTTGTATTCTTCTATCACCTGCTTCTTTTCCTTGAGACTGACTCTCCTCAAAGAGAGGTCTATCCTGTCTCCGGTTATTCTCAGGATCTTGCATACTATCCTTTTTTTTGGAACCACATAGTCTCTTATATTCCTTATTCTTCCTGGAGCAACTTCGGAAAAAACTATCGATCCTTCTCCATCACCTTCTATGTTCACGAATACTGTTGTTCCAACAATTCTGTCAACAGTGCATAAGACAAGGTCTCCAATTTCAAGTTTAATAGGCATAAAGATAGAAAAAATACACCCTTTTTAATGGTTTTGAATCATCAGATTTTTACAAGCTCCATTTCACAGCTCTTTTTCAAAGCCTCTATAAAATTTTTCTCCTGTTCCCGGCTTATCAGGCATCCTGCGGCGAATTCATGGCCTCCAACCTCACCGCCAACCTCTCTTACTATTGAATCTAGAATTTCTCTTACATTTCTCCCCTTTCTTCCGGCATTCCTGGAGGAGATTTTTATTTTGTCTTTGTAATAAGCCATAGTGGTTATTATCGTGCCTTCCTCGTACAGAGATGAAGTTGAGAGTATGCTTGTTATCGTTCCTACTATCGTGTCTTTTATGCTGTCTCTCGCATTTATGATGAGAAAACCTTTTCCATGTATCTTGTCCTCATCCTCTTCGCAATTTTCCACAAATTCCAAACCCGAGATTAAATGCTGCTTGTATCTGACATGGATGGATTCCGCCCTTTTTCTTGCCTCTGGAATTTCCATGCAGAACTGCAGAGCTGTTTCCGGTTCGTCCAGCCTCGAGCATGCATTCACCATCGCGCTCAGTTCTCTGGCATCCTCCAGCTTATTGAAAAACTTCAGAAGAAAAATCTCCCCCACTATTGCCCTGTTTTTTGTGTTCGGGTTTCTCAGAATTATTGAAGTTACAAGCCTCTGCATCTCTTCCTCGTCCAGTTCTATAATGCTCTTGTATTTTCCATTCACAGGCTCTATTCCTGCGTTTCTAAGAAGCCCTGTGACTCCCAGAGAGTCTCCGGTTATTCCGGGAATATACGGGTTTGAACTGTATTCCAGAACTTTATTTATCGGCCTTGTCGAAGGATAAATCAACAGCCCGCGTTTTCTTTTTATTTCTCCGTCTTCGAGAATCCCGTCGTTGAGCTTTCCTATGCTGGATTCCATAAAGTCTCCTATCATTCCAAGGACAGCAAGCTTTGCGAGTTTTTTATTTTCAGGGTCAATCTCCCTGCAGAAAAGGTAAGTCAGGCCGGAACTGCTAAGCTCTTCCTTGTCGTGCATCATCGGATTCACCATAGTCACATTTTTTGGCACTTTGCTGACAATTTCGTGATGATCTATAATAAAGACCTTCTGAAGACCAGACTCTTCTATATGGCCGAGCATTCCCGAAGCCAGATCCAAAAAAATTACAGGCCTGTCTTTCTCAATCTTAAAAATAAAATCCTTTTCAAGAGCTTTCAGAATTTTTACCGAAAACCTTCTGTCGGTCTTTTTTAGCGCCTGAATCATTATTGCTGCAGAAGAAATCCCGTCTGTATCAAAATGGCTTACAACAAGGATTTCTTTTCCACTGGGAATCTCCAAGAATTTTCCAACAGCGTCCTTTATGCTTACTTCCAAATCAGACCCTCTTTTTTGCATTTTTATAATCCGGTAAATTCAGATTTCTTTTTGATATTCTCTTTGTCTTCTCAGAAGGGAAAAAATTCTCTCCCTTTCCCTCATTGCTCTTTTATCCTGGGCATACTTTTCTTTGTGGGCACTTACCCTATCCAGCTTTTCCTTTATATTTTTCATTTCTGGAGACTGATAAAGACCCCTTTCCTTTAAAACTTTTGAGATTTTTCCATATTCTTTTGGATGTATCCCCTGCTTTCTTAATGTTTCCCCTATCTTTTCAGAAGTCATTCCTTTTTTAGCTAATTCCAATATCCTAGACTCAAATTCTTCCTCAGAAATCTTCTCTGTTTCTATTTTTTTTTCGTTTTTTTCTTCCAGCATCTCTTTAGATAAAGAAGTCTGTTTTTAAATTTTTCCTGTGTTCTTTGAGTAAAGAGAATAAGGATAAAAAAATGAAACCCGTCTAAGCGTAGTCGAGTTAAAGATATTTAAATATTAAAAACTTCAATTTTTCATGGGCAAGATCATCGGCATAATCAGCCTAAAAGGAGGTGTTGGCAAAACAACTGTTGTTTCTGCACTTGGCGGAGCACTTTCCAGGCTTGGAAAAAAAGTCCTCCTCGTTGATGGAAATCTTTCTTCTCCAAACCTAGGGCTTCATTTAGGCATTGTTGACCCTGGAAAAACAATTCATGATGTCTTAAACAGAAACGCAAAAGTCAGAGAATCTGTCCAGTCCCAGCCTTATCCTGGGTTTGATGTTCTTCCAGCTTCCATATTCAAAAATATTGAAGTCAATCCTTTAAAACTTAAAGATCACTTAAAAAATATAAAAAGGAGTTACGATATAATCATCCTGGATTCTTCCCCATCCCTCAATGAAGAAACTCTCGGAGTCATGCTGGCATCTGATGAGATTTTTGTTGTTACAACTCCTGATCATCCGACCATGAGCACAAGCCTGAAGGCCGCAAAGCTTGCAAAGCAAAGGGGAACACCTATTGCCGGAATAATAGTAAATAAAGTCCACAAAAAAGATTTTGAACTTTCTACAGACAATATCGAATCTACTCTTGAAATTCCTGTTCTTGCAGTTTTGCCCCATGATCTTAATGTATTAAGGGCACTTTCTGTCATGGAGCCATCTACGATTTACAAGCCAAACTCAGAAGGAAGCGAAGAGCTCATGAAGCTGGCAGCAGTTCTTTCCGGAGAAAAATACTCTCCAGGTGGATTCTTGAATTTTTTCAGAAACCTGTATTTATCAAAACAGGATGTCAACAGGGAAATTTTTTATAAAAGTGTCTTCAAGTAAGAATGTGGACTCTATCACCAAATTGTTTTTTTAGAATATCATATATTGCCCCATAAGGCAAATGCATTGAGGTTTCAAACATTTCTTTGCTAGATCCCCCTACAGAAATATCCACTAATTTATCTCTTATTGGAGAATGATTTAAAAAAATTAAATCACTGATTTCTGTACCCATACTAGAAACTAACGGAAATGGTGTGCATGTCCCCCAGTTCATTCCTTTAGGTACATGATTTGGGTCAATCCAGTATCTCTCGGCTTTTCCTCTGGAGATTTCTAATGCTCTTGGAAAAATTTCCTTCGGTTTGATATTTATTCCGAATTCAGGGGTTATAACTCCTATAAAAGGCAGACCATTCCTATTAAAATACAGGGTCTTTACTATTCTGTCTAAAGTCCACTCCTTAAAACCAGAATTTTCTTTTAAGAGGTCAAGTTTTTCTGCACAAGATATTGTTGGTCTTTTATGATGTATCAACTTCAATTCATAACCAAGTGCTTTTCCAATTTCGAAAACGTATCTTTGTCCTTCGTGAAGTTTTGTATGTGGCATTTTATACACTTAATAGCCCTGCCAGGATTCGAACCTGGGTCCCAAGCTCCAAAAGCTCGTATTCTTGACCACTGAACTACAGGGCTACGAATGTTAAACAACAAACATAGGATTAATTTATAAGGGTTTCTAATAATTGCTCTTGTATCTTCCCCTGGTTTCCACTTTTTTTAGCTGTTCTATGACTTTTTCCGAATTTTTTGATGAAGAATATCCGTCTTTTACTTCAACAAACAAAACCTCCCAATGCCTGAAATGCCGCGCTTCCAGGGCCTGCCTTAAGAGATGGAGGTCAACAGCCTTGTCTTCTATCTTGTGGCTTGAAAAACCAAGGCCAAAATCTATGAAATAGATTTTGAAATAATCCAACTTGCTTAAGACAGATTTTTTATCACCTCTTTTTTCACCATTAACAATTTGCTTATCCTCATCATTATTTTCATTGTTTTTTACAAATATCATGTTTGAAGTTGTCAAATCCCCATGAATGATATCTGAATCATGGAGCTTTGCTATGTTTTGCCCGATCATATTGCATATTTTTTTCTGTTCTTCCAAAGGAAAAAGGTCAAGATTTTCAGAGAGTTTTTTCCCATCAATGAACTCCATAGATATCTGCTTGGAGTCTTCAGAAACATTTTTTATTTCAGGAACATCTATAATTTTTGAGGCCCTGGCAAGAAGCTTGGCTTCTGAACGCGTTCTTATCTTTCTGATTTCTTCGTCTATATCTGTTAATCTATAAGACTTTTTTACACGCCTTTTTATTATGCTTGTTTCGCTATTGCCATCGTATTTATCCAAAAAAATCAGTGCCTCTGCTCCCCTCTGAATGATTTTTTCCGACATATTAATCATCTTAATGTTTCCACAGATAAATTAGAAAGCCAAGAGAAACAAGAGAGCCTGCATCAATTACAATGCAGAATTCACAAATGGCTTTTATAACAAAAAATTGGATGTATAAAAAGTATAAAGATATTATGGCAGCGACTATTATTGCTGAATGAATTAAAATCCTTGTATGCCTTGTTGGCCTCTTTATGTGAAAAAGTGTAAGGAATATCATGATAGAAAAAAGGAAAATTCCGTAGTAAGCATTCTGTATCCCGAATGTTGAGCCATAAGGAGATTTGCCAACTATATCGCAGCCATTTCCAGGCTGGCATATTTCAGAAGACGAATTGGAGGCAAGTATTACCGAGCTTATCAGGCTTATCACGAACACTGCCAAAAAAATCTTGTATTTCATTTTGCTCTTAAAATCTCATATGTTTTACTTTTCCGAATTTCTTTGCCAATTTTTGCAGCTGCTTCTGGCTGAATCCCTGAGACATGTCCCCTAATCCTCCGGCTCCTGCTCCTGATTTTACCATATCATTGAGAAGTTTATGCTGTTTTAAAAGTGAACGGATGTCGCTCCCATGAACGCCTGCTCCGGCAGCAACACGGGATATCCTTGATGTTTGTTTTTCAAGGAGCTCTGGATTTTTTCTTTCTTCCTTTGTCATTGACTTTAGAATATGCTCCCATTTTGCAGCCTTGGCTTCCTGGCTTTCAATAAGATTTTCCGGGATTTTTGCTTTCATTCCGGAAAACCCCGGAATCATTGATTTTATCTTTTCAAAACCTCCGAGAGAATTCATTGATTTTACCTGCTCGATAACTTCTTCCAGAGAAAGGTTTCCCTCTTCGACATCTTTTTTTATTTTTTCCTGCTTGCTTTCATCTGTGACAGATTTTATCTTTTCCATTAGCGTTTCAATGTCGCCCATGCCCAGAAGCCTTGAAAGGAAAGATTTTGGGTTGAATTCTTCTATGTCATTGATTTTTTCCCCTGTCGTTATGAAGTATACTGGTGCCTTTGTTTCTGCGCATGATGTTAGGGCGCCTCCCCCCTTCGCTGTAGAATCCATCCTTGTTATTATGACTCCTGAAATTGAAACAGCATCCATAAATTCCCTGGTTTGTTTTTTTGCAGCCTGCCCTATGTCTGCCGGCATTACGAGAATTGTTTCTGTCGGACCTATTGTTTTGTTAAGGACCTTTATTTCTTCAACCAGTTCTTTGTCTAAGGTGTGCCTTCCTGCAGTATCAATGAGAATGAGATTGAAATCTTTCAGTTCTTCCTCATTTTTTTTCCAGAGCTCAACAGGATTTTTTTCCTGAGTGTCAACAAAGGCAGTAATCTTGTTCCTGTCTGCAAGCTGTTTTAGCTGTTCTGGAGCTGCAGGCCTATGCACGTCAAGACCAACTAAAGCCACTTTGTTTCCGCGCTTCGCGTAATAATTTCCCAGTTTTGCGACAGTTGTAGTTTTTCCCGCGCCGTACAATCCGAGGAACATTATTCTGTTTTGTTTTCCCTTTTCTTTCGCAAGCTTTAAAGGCTTGTATTCTCCCAGAATTGAAGTCAACTCATCGTGGAGGAGTTTTATTATGTGCTCTTTCTTTTCTATGCCATTTATTCTTTCATCCAGAGCAGCTTTTCTAATCTTATCCTTAAGCTCTTTTACGAGAAAAATGTTCATATCAGATTCTATCAGAGCCTTATCCAAATCACTTATCACGGAATCCACCAAATTCTTGTCAAGGAAAATAGCATTTGCTATCTTGTCTGTTGTTTTCCGCAGAATCTCTCCGAGTTTTTCCAGCATTTTAGAAGAAGGAAAATGAGAGTTAATAAATTTTGGGTTCTTTAATCTCCAAGCCTTATCAAGAATCAGGAGTTTGCACTACTCTTTCTAAACTTTGCAAATACATCGGCACATGTGCAGTTCTATCACCGGCTTTTTCTTTTAGGTATTCCAGAATTTCCACGTATCTCTTTCTTGTTTCCTCTGTTTGTTTGGGAGTTTTGTTTTCTTGGGCTGCCATCACCAACGCCGCACCATCTAAATAGGCTTGAAGTACGCAATCATAAACCCATTTTCTTGATTCTTCAGGTAAGGAACTGGTCAGTTCAATAAGCTCTTTCACCCAAGCAATTTCTTCTAAATTTTCTTCCATTGAGAGTTGGGAGAATATCGGGCTTTTAAGCATTTATATTTTTAAAAATTACCATCTTTTATTCATAGTCCCAGTCTGTCCAAGAACTTCTCTTTATCAAAAAGTTCTATCTCCGAATATTCCTGGCCTGTCCCTAGAAAAAGAACAGGCCTTTTTGTTGAAAAACCCACAGAAAGAGCTGTTCCTCCCCTTTCATCTATGTCTGCCTTTGTAAGGATTATTCCGTCTATTCCCACAGCCCGGTCAAAACTCTTTACCTGTTCTATGGAATCATTTCCAGTTATGCTTTCTCCAATGAAAAGTTTCAGATCCGGCTTGCAAACCTTGGAAATCTTTTCTATCTCTTTCATCAGATTTTTAGCAGTATGCATCCTTCCGGCAGTATCAATGAGGACAACATCAATATGATTTTTTTTTGCATAGCTTATAGCATCAAACCCAACGGCAGCAGGATCTGCACCATATTCCTGGCTTATCACCTTGATGCCAAGATTTTCCCCGTGTTTTTTTAATTGTTCTATGCTAGCTGCCCTGAAGGTATCAGCTGCAGCCATTACGTTCGAAATTCCTTTCTTTGAGAGAAATGAAGAAATCTTGGCTATTGTCGTTGTCTTCCCTGTTCCATTTATTCCAACAAAAAGAATGGTGTAGGGCCCTTCCCGGATTTTGTCTTTTTCTCTTATTTTCCCTGTTATATCATAAGGCTCTATCAAAACCTCGCTTATGATTTCTTTTAAGATGTCTTTCACTTCAGATTCAATCTCTTTCTTAAGCAGCTCTTTTCCAAAGATTCTTTTTTCAAGCTCTTTTATTATTCTTTCAGCAACTTCATAGGCAACATTGTTCTCCAGCAGGAGAATCTTCAAGTCTTCCCTGTATGGCTCAAATTCTTTCTCAGAGATTTTTATCTTTGAAAATTTTTCAGATATTTTTTCAAAAAACCCTTTTTCTTTTTTCTCTGGTTTTATAGCTATCTTTTTATGACTTTTCTGCTTTTCCTCTTCAATTTTTTCTATTTCAGCATCCTTTTTTGCACCAGAAAGCTTTTTGGCCCAGTTTGACAACCTTTCCCTCAAAAATTTGAACATATTTTAAATAGAAAATATACATTTATAATGTTAACTAAGTGATATGAATGCCTATTTTTCTTATAAAAATCCAACAAAAATTTACGAACATAAATTTTTATAAACAAAGATAATCTTTTTACCATGAGGAATGAAAAATGAAATCAAATAAATTTTCATTCATCCTTTATAAGAGGTATAAAAAATGAAAGGCATACTGGTCATTCTTGACGGCTTAGGAGATCTCCCATGCAAACAGCTTGGGGATAAAACTCCTCTTGAATCTGCAGATATGCCTAATCTGGACTTCCTTGCAAACAGGGGAAAAATGGGAAACATGTACGCTGTAAGGCAAGGATTTATCCCTGAATCAGACGAGGCAATTGTTTCTCTATTCGGAAATGATTTGGAAAATAGCTCCAGGGGGCAATTGGAGGCCAATGGCGCAGGACTGAAAATGATGCGTGGCGATCTCGCCTTAAGGGTAAATTTTGCCACAATAGACTCTCTAAAATCAGGGCAGATTATTGACAGAAGAGCAGGAAGAACTCTTACAACATCAGAAGCAGAGATCCTTTCAAAAGCCCTGAACAAGATTAAGCTTCCATGCGAATTTGAATTTAAAGCAACAATACAGCATCGAGCTGTCCTTGTTTTGCGCGGAGGCTTCTCAGATAATATCACAGGCAATGATTATGCATACTCAAAAGGGGAAACGACAAATGTGGAAAAGATAGGAACCATCAAACCGCTCGATGAAGATGAAAATTCGGCATACACATCAAATATACTAAAAGAATTCGTCGATAAAGCGTATGAAGTTCTGAATACACATCCGGTTAACGAAGAAAGAAGAAAAAAAGGATTAATGCCTGCAAACTATCTCTTGATGAGGGGGGCAGGAATTGAAATACCCAAACTCAAATATTACAAGAGATGGATGGCTGTGGCTTACATGCCCCTGGAAAAAGGATTTGCCAAAATTTCAGGAATGACAAACTTTTCCTTTGATTATCCAAAGCTCAAGAACTTGGATGCTTACTCAAATCTTTGGGACGGGCTAAAGGCCGCATGCACATTCTCTGAAAAATCTTTGCAAAAGAACTACAAGAATTTTGATTATGCATACATACACATAAAAGAAACAGACCTGCCTGGCCATGACAACAAACCGCTGGAAAAAAAGCGCATGCTCGAATATATAGACAAAACCCTTTTCAAATTTCTGGCAGCATTTGCCCCACCAAATAAAATCAAAGTCCTTGTTACAGGAGACCATTCAACTCCTTGCAGATTGAAATCACACAGCGCTGACCCTGTTCCTGTCCTTTTTTATAATCAGTCTGTTCCAAGATTCAGCTTTTTGAAGAAGATAAGAATCCCAAGCTTCTTCAAGAAAAAAACAGCTGAAAAAAATGAAAAACCAGAGTCCACTAAGAAAAAAGGGGTTAAATTTGGAGAAAAAGAAGCAGGAAACGGAGAGCTCGGAACAATTCTCGGAAAAGACCTTTTCGGGAAAACAGAATTTAACAGATGATTTTATTATTTTTTAGTTAGTCCAAAACGCACATTAATAGATTTTAATCATAATCTACCCCTTTTGACAATTATAAAACACTATTAAAAATAGGATTATATCATAACAATTATTAAAAATAGATGGTTTCTCCTATTTTTATGATAACTTATAACGACATTTACGAGGCTGCCAGGAAAGAGAGGTATTCTGAACAACTACAATCTCTTGGAAAGAATTTCGTTGAAGAGGTTGCCGAATACTTAAAAGACAAAAAAGAAGCTGCCTCAAAAGAGGACAATATTTTTTCAGATGCAATAGCAAAAACCAAAAAACAGCTGGAAAATGCAGTGACCCTTTTTAATGAACTGATGCTCAGGAGAAGAAAAAAAATACTTTCTCTCGTTCTTATAGCTGCAGAGACCGGGATTTCAAAGCAGGATTTTGAGAACATGATTGGCTTTGAACGTGCTTTATTCGAGGAAATGATGAAATGTATAGACTTTACAGACAAGAAGGTTCAGGAGATTCTCAAAGGAAAAAAACAGACAGAGGATAAGAACGAGCTAATAATTTTCAAAACATATGTGGAGCAATTCATGGATATGGAAGGCGGAAAGCTCGGTCCGTTTGAAAAAGGGCAGATGGCAAACATCTCAAAAGACATAGCAAAAATACTCGTTGATGATGGAAAGGCAGATATTGTTGAGAAATAGTCTAATGAAAAGCCTGTGAGGGGAGTTGAACCCCTGACCTACGCATTACAAGTGCGCCGCT
>JBBTAK010000005.1:0-9349 GCA_038044245.1 Nanobdellota archaeon | reverse complement strand
GGCCAGGATTCAGACAGCGAGCAGAGAAGAATCTCAAAATCCCTTCTTGGTGCAAACATAGGAAAAAGAAAGCCCATTCCACTAACATACCAAGATATGAAAGATTCTGATATGATAATTGTAGTTGCAGATGACATACCAAGAATAGTTTTTAACTATCCCCTTCCTTCAATACAAAAGAAAATAGTAATGTGGAGCATTAAAGACGAACAAGATTTGAACAAGGAGAATATAAAAAACATTGTCCTGAAAATAAAAGGAAAAGTTGATAGTCTTGTTCAAAAACTAGAGGGAAAAAGAAAATGACATCAGAAATAGAACCAGTAAAGGGCTTCGGGGATTTTTCCGGAAAAGAGGCAAGAAAAAGGGAAGAGATAAGGAAAACAATAGTTGAGACTTTTGAAGCCTATGGATTTGAGCCTGCAGAAACACCAATAATAGAAAGGGAAGAGTTTGTGAGGGGGGAAAATCAGAACGATGAAGCTGTTTCCGATAGTTTCAAGCTTCAGGATAAAGGAAAAAGAAATCTTGCTCTGAGATATGAGTTCACTTTCCAGCTGAAGAGGCTGATGAGAAACAAGAAGCTTCCATACAAAAGATACCAAATTGGCCCTGTTTTCAGGGATGAGCCTGTTTCAGCAAACAGGTTCAGACAAATTACGCAGTGTGACATAGATATAATTGGTTCAGAAGTAAGAGATGATGCAGAAATTCTTGCAATTTCAAATGAACTTATGAAAAAACTTGGAATAGAGCCTATAATTTTGATAAATAACAGGGGTTTGCTAAACGAAATCCTTGAAGACAATAAGGTGAAGGAAAAAGACAGGGAGCAGGTTTTAAGGGAAATAGACAAATATGACAAAATAGGAGAAAAAGAAGTTAAAGCAAATCTTAAAAAATTTGGGGCAGGAAAAGTAATTGATTCCCTAAAAAAAGGAGAAAAGTACTTCAGCAAGTTTGAAAGCTATAAAGAAGTTCTTGAGCTGATCAAATATTGCAGAATTTATGGAATAAAGGCGCTTTTCTCGCCAACGCTTGTTCGCGGCTTGAGCTATTACAACAAGAATGTTTTTGAGATAAAAACCAAAAACATCAGGGAAACTATAATTGCCGGAGGAAGCTATATGTTCAATGGAATCCAATGCACAGGAGTTGCCTTTGGCTTAGACAGGATATCTATGCTTGCCAAGGTAAGCTCCAACAAAGAAAAAACTTTAATAATATCATTAGAACAGGACAAAACAGCTATTGAACTGGCAGGAAAATTAAGAGCAAAAAGGCAAATCGTTTCAGTTTATTATGGCAAACCTTCCAGAGCATTGGAATATGCCAATAGCTATGATTTCCAAAAAGTCATCTTCGTCGGAGAAAAAGAAATCAAGGCAAAGAAGTTCATGGTCAAGGACATGAAGACTGGGAAGGAGAGTGTGCTGAAAATTTGATTGTTTATGCATTAGTTTTATTTTGCATCAACGGGGTTTTCTGGCCATTCCTAAAGCAATTTCAGCTATGCGCAAAATAAGGCCATCATATACTGCCTGATTTCCTTTATTTCTGATATATTTTATTGCCGCGCCCACATATTGCTCTATTTCATCTGAACTTAAAGGGGGCATTTTTATTAATGATTCATTTCCACCAAGAGTCTCTCTCACGCACTCTATAGCGTCTATTTCCAAATCAGAATCCTTAAATCTAAACGAGCCTTCAAAATTAGGTGAGCCTTCCATCTTATACTTTTATTCAACCTCGACTTCCATCTTCCAGCTGTTGTCTTCTCCTGTGAAATCAGCTCCTGTGACTTTCAATGGCCTTTTGAACATCGGGCAGTCAAGGACAAAGGATTCAAATTCACCACCTTCCCCAGCGACATGAATTCTGTATTTTTCTTTCAGTTTTGTTACATCTTTTATGAAATTGCTGTCTATCACTCTTCCAAGCCAGGAAGCGCTTAAGGGATAAGCAGAAACTCCTGTTATTATTACCTTGAACTTGTTCTTTATCAGATCATCCAGGTGCTGGAACTCATCTTTCTGCCACAAAGGGTTCACGCATTGTATCTTGAGCTTGTCGCAGATTTTCTGTATTCTTGAGGCTTGATACTCAGAATGCAAAGCTCCTGTGACAATTCCCTGAATTTTGTAATCTTTTATTGCGGTTTTGATGGCTTCTTCAAGGTCTTTCAATTCCTGCTCCTTGATTCCTTTTGTATCTTTTGTCAGTAATGGAATGCCCATGAGAGCTGCCTGCTTTTCTGTTCTTTTTATTGATGGCGTGTGAAACATGTAACTATCAGGATTTTCAGAATGAAGAGTTATCAGACATGCTATCTCGTTCCCTGCCTTTTTTGCAAGCCATGCAGCCATTGTTGAGTCCTTGCCTCCTGAAAACAAAACTCCGAGTTTCATCATAAGAAGACTCACATGGAGTTTTTAAAGATGGTTGGGTTTTTATTCTATAAATCATAAAGGGTATATGCACATCATTATATCAGAATAAGCGCTAAGTCTAAATATACATTAAAAATCATCCGGAAATCTTTTATTTTTTCCATGAGGCTTGCTTTCCTCAAATCCTGCAGAACTTATCTCGATAAAATCAGCTTTTCCAACAAGATTTTCTATATCTCTTGCACCAACATATGTCATTCCAGAAGCTAATCCCCCTAAAATTTCTTTTATTATTGGAGTGATTGGTCCTTTGTAAGGAATCAGAGTTTGTGTTCCTTCAACACTCACTATGTCTTCTTCTGCGCCTTTATTCTTCAGGCTTACATCATAACTCGCAGAACCCCTGTAAAGCTTGAATCTATGGCCTTTTCTTTTAATTATTCTGCCAGGAGTTTCATCTGTCCCTGCAAGAAGAAATCCACACATGACTATGTTTGCACCCGCACCAAGTGCTTTTACTATATCTCCGGAAGTTCTTATTGATTGGTCAGCACAGATAGGGATTTTTCCCTGAGAAGCTTCGTATGCATCCATTATTGCTGTTACCTGGGGTATGCCTACTCCTGTCATTAATCTTGTAGTGCACATTGACCCAGCCCCAATCCCAACTTTTATTGCGTCTGCTTTCTTGCTCAAAAAATATTCAGCAGCATCTTTAGTTGCCACATTGCCGGCCATTACATCTATATGCGGGTACGTTGCTTTAAGATAGTCCAGAGTTTTTCCAGCATATTTGGAATGCCCGTGTGCAATGTCTATAACAAGAATTTCCAAGCCGGCCTTTACGAGCGCCTCTGCTCTCTCTTGGAAATCTTTTACACCTATTGCTGCAGCGCAGAGTAAACCTTCTTTTTTCACTTCTTTCACTTCTGCTGCCTGTTTTTCTACCGGCATAAATCTGTGTATGACTCCAAGCCCCCCTAATTTTCCAAGAGCAATAGCCATTTTAGACTCGCAGATAGTATCCATGTTTGCAGCAAGTATAGGTATTTCTATCGAATAGTTTTTTGTTACCCTTGTTTTAAAAGAAACGTCTTTTCTGGAGGGGACTTTGTTGTATTTAGGAACTATTAATACATCATCAAAGGAATGCCCTCTTCCGATTATCCTAGCCATGCGAATTCTAATTAGATATGTTCATTTATAATTTTTTATATTCAGAAAGATTATTTAAAATAAGATTATTCTGCCAGTTCACCAAGCGGGTTCTCGAAATCCCTCTTTATTTTTTTGAGCCTTTTTTTCCTTTCGGGGTCAAGATTTTCTGTTTCTTTTTCTTCTATTTCCGTTTCTTTTTCAAGCTCTTCCCTTAATTCTGCCAATGGATCAGGATTGTTCTTGAAATATGTTTCATTAAGCCATATGTGAAACTCCTCAAATGGCTTTCCCTGCTCGAGCCATACTTTTTTCTGGTTGTCAAGATGAAGAAGCGGAGAGAAAGCAATCACTCTTTCTTCCTTGTCGTTTCCAATGAAATCTGTAAATGAAATCTTTGCCTGGCTCTTGTTTTCTGCAAAGAAAGAAAAGAGTTTTTCGTACATCTCCCTAATTTTATTCTTTATGCTGAACTTTCTCTTTGGCATAGAAATCTCTGCCTCTCTGAGGGCGTTTTTGTTAACTATCTCTTTCTTGATTCTCCTGTTTTCTGTGATAATTGCCTTGTTAAGGGATTCTATCAGCTCCTGCAAAGTCACACGTCGGAATCTAGGCATAGGGCTTTTTGGAATAAGCTCTGGAATTTCCTCTTCTATGCCGATGCTATAAACAGGATTTGTCTCAAAGCCCACTTTGCCATGGGAATTTTTATCCGCAAATAAAATCTCGTCTATTGACCTTATGTATTTATTGAGAAGGATTTCAGACTTGATCCTTAAGAGAAGGGAAGCTGCGAGAAGGACTTTGCTGGAGACGAAGAAATCCTCCTCTTCAAGGCCCCTTATCTTTTCCAGGTACTTGTCTGTGAGTATGGTTATGTTAATATTCCAGGGGTCGAGCTGCTCTGTATTTATTAAATCGTAAATTATCTCTTGCCAGCCGATTTCCCTGCTAAACAGCAAGTCGTGCAACTGTTCCTGACCAACCTGATTTTGTTCACGCTCTTCTTTCCTCATTCAGCCTTTAGGGGCATGAAACTTATAAATTCTTTCAAGTTTGTAGTACCTAATATTAATAAAAGTAGTGCCTATAGTAATTTTTGTTTTTACCCCTTTAAACTAATTATCGGATGTCATTTTTAAAGAGTAACAGGAACGAAAGATTTATATACAAGTGTGGCCTCTAGTTTTTATCACCTCTTTTTCCCCAGGAGACGCTTCTGGCCACACTAATTTAAGAGGTCAGAAGCACTCCCAGGGTTCATTATCAATGATTAAAAAGAATTGATTTGCAGGCTTATTAAGTGTTGATTAAGTTTGATACTTGCCTGCGTGATTTTTATTTTCTTATACTACGGGTAAATTATATACCTAAAAATAATTAAAGATAAATATTGCGTATATTCAGATGACAATTAAAATTGAAAAAGTTTTGGAAGAGGCAGAGCCAATTGAACAAAAAAGCATTGGAAGAATATTGGGGACGGTAACGATTCCTGCTGGGTTAGAAAGTGAACAAACACCAGCAGATATTTTTGGAAAAAATGCAGTCCTATTTAAATATAAAAATGGATCATTTAATGTTTTGGTTATGAACTCCTGTGTAACAATTCATGGGAAGAAACCTTTGTTGGCAGAAAATAATCCAGATCAAACAATATACTTCTTATTTGAACAGCCGGTAAGCGAGCAAGAAGCAAGAATAGCTTATCGTAATTTAAATGCGATACAATAAATCATTTTTTGCCCTTATTTTTTCTCCGACTTCTCAATACCAACCAAAGAAAAACTAAAATTAAAAGTCCAAAGAAAAATTTCCTGATTGAGGAACTGTCGGGCCAATAGCACCATATCCCGCCTATTTTTGCGCAGAGAAAGTTTATCATGTTTTATTCAATGACTAATATTTATTTCTATTAAATTGGGGGAAATAATTTATGATATGATGCATATTTAGTTATTAATATCTTTATGATTATAAAGTTGATTCTCAATTAGCTTATTTTGGTTTATTCATGAATTCAGAATAATGGCATTTCCCGCAGTAAACCCTGTCCTTGGCAACCATCAGAAAAATTCCTGGCCCGCATCTCGGGCAGAATCTTGCCTTTATAAGCGTATCTCCATGAATCTGGTATTTTGAATATTTCTTGCTAGTCGGCTTGTTTTTGTGGGGCTTTTTTCCTTTCTTTTCCTTTGCCATTTTATTTTGCTGTTACTGCAATCTCGCCCGCTTTTCCCTCTTTCTTTTTCTTTAATTCAACCGCATCTTTTTCTTCTTTTGAATTGTAGATATTTGCTTCTATGTTGAACCTCTTGACTCCAAAACTGCCCTTTATCCAAATTATCTTTATTTTCTCCGGAGAGACGGAAAACTTCTTCGAAAGAAGCTCCAGTATGCTTGCCCTGCTCGGAGTTGTTTCTGATTCAAAAACTGCCTTTACCTCTCTCCTTTTGAACAGAAGATTGTGCTTTTCTTCAAGAATTTTTAATGTCATTTTTTGTTCATTTCTGTTTATTCTTTTACTTATCTCGTCTTTATCGCAAACTTCCCCTTTTCCTTTAAATTGAGTTTTTTTGCAATCTCTGATTTTTCAGGATTCAATACCTGAATCCTTCCCTTAAATCCTTCTGTGTGCTCTCTGGAGCCGCATTTCGTACAAACTTCTCCCTCATAAATGGTGTTGCAGACCTTGCAGGCTCTTTGTTTCATTTTATTTCTTTCCCCCTTTCTTACCCTTTCCTTTTGCTTCCTTTGCTTCTTTAGATCCTTCCCTCTCTATTTTTTTCTCTTCCCTTTCCCTCTTCATTGAATCTTCTTTTATCCATTCTGTTTTCCCTAAGCCTGGCTGCCTCATTGTAAGGCCGATTTTTGGATCATCGCCTTTATGACTTATGGCAACTATCCTTGCCAGGCACAGGTCTCCCTGTTTGAGGGTCTTTTTGCTGGACTTTCCTGCCAGGGTATTTGTCTTGCTGAAACTGACATAATCTTCCATTGTCTGGCTTATGTGAATCATTCCCCTCATTGCCCCAATATCTATGAATGCCCCAAAATTTGTTATTTCTGATATCATCCCCTGAACAATTTCATGCAGCTCTGGCTTCCAGGCAAGAAGGGTAAATGTGGAATTGTAATATGCTGCCCCGTCTCCCGGAATCAGAATTCCTTCGCCAACACCCAGAACATCTATGACAGACACTACTTTTCCTAGTTCTTTGTCATAATAATCTGCATATGTTTCCCTGAGCTGTTTTTCTACGGCTTCAATCGTCGGAATTCCGAATAGCTTAGGTTCGACCCTTATATAATCTTCAACTTCAGTGAGATAGAACATTTTTCCAGTTTTTACCTGCGAGAAATAGTAAAAAATGGTTTTTAAAGGTTACTTAGGCCCTTGAGAGAAATAATTTTTAACCTGAGCCCTAACCTTGCTCCAGATTTCAACTTCTTTTGAGTCATCTCCAGGAATGTTTCTGGAAATTTTATGGAATCTTAAAGAACTATATCTTTCAGGTCTCCCATCTGAGCAAACACTTTTTAATTTAAAAAAAGCAGTTGACAGGTTCGCTGTTTCTTCTTATTGCCCCTTCAAATTTTGAACGAGAGGAATACCCGATGCGTACAGACATGTTCTCTGCTATGAAAGCCATCAATCCTTTTGCTTCATTTAAATCCACTGTTCTTGGAAAGATTATCTCTGATTTTTCGGGAAAATCTTCTGATTCGTCCATAAAAACCTGACAAAACTTAGCTATATAAAAATTGTTGTCTTTTATTTAAACAATCTCCAGTTTTTTCTTCTGTCTTATGACAATCTTTGGATTTTTTACCTTCTTTTTCAGGCCTGCATCCAGAGTTGCAACTACTGCCTGCGGATTTTCCCTTGAGAATTTTAAGATTGCGGCATCCGCATCTTTCCCTGAGAGTTTTACCAGCTCAAACTTATTCTTTCCAAGTATGTTCAATGCTAGCTGGGCGCCAAGCCCCATCAATTCATCAATCGCCTGGTCGGGAATAAGTATCTTAAAACCCTCATGCTCGAGCCTCTCAAAAAAATCTATCTTTTGCCTGATACAGGTCAAAATGAAGCTGGTGTCAAGGATTACTTGTTTCATTATTTTAACAAAGAAAATCGGTATAAATATTTAATCTAAACCAAGTTACCTTCCATGATTAAAGTTTAAATAATCTTTTTTCTTTTATATGGCATGGAAGAGAGGGGGAATGTTCTTAGGATTTTCCAGGAAACAAAAAAGGCTGTTGAAAGGGGAGATGCAACAACCATAAGAAACTTGAGCAACCAGACGAACAACACGGCTGCCCTTACAAACGACCCGGACAACATTGCCGCTGCAGTCATCGTTTATTCTTTGAGCAAGATGGTAGAAAGAGCAGACTACAAAAGACTTCCTGGATGGGGTAAGTTTTATGAGACTTATATTTCCTGCATAGATAAAATAATAAAATCTGTAGAAGAAAAGAATGATAAATTGTATGAGGAGCACATAAAAATGTTAAGAAAGGCTATAGAAAAACTCTCTGGAAAGTTAAAAATATACATCCAGGATGTTTTCAGGAAAGCCAGCATAAACAAGGCCTCAAAATTATATGAGCACGGAATCTCTATGGAAAGGACTGCCGGTCTTTTAGGAATAACTCTCTTCGAGCTCGCAGAATATGCCGGTTCAAAAGATCTTCCAGACACGCAGCAAATAAGAACAGTCGATGTAAAGGCCAGAATAAAGATGGCTATGGAGATGTTTGAATGAAACTGACAAGTTATGAAAAAAGAAATTATGTAATGAATGACAAAGATGATTTTGTCATACTTAAAAAAATAAAATCGCTCGAAAAAAAGAAATTAAATTCTAAAGACAAAGAAGCTGTTGATTTAATAAGAACTCAGCTTAAAAAGAATTGGAGGTCGCCTTTAATCAAATATTTAGATAAAATAATCATTAAATATAAAAAATGAAACCCCAACACCCCAACACCAGAAATACACAAACGCAAAAAGTAATTGTCTTTGATGCCGGACCCTTGATAAGCTTCTCCATGAACGGGATAACAGAAATCATAAAAAGGCTCAGGGGAGTTTTCCATGGAAAATTTTTGATAACATCGGAAGTAAAAAAAGAGGTCATTGACACGCCTTTGAGGATAAAAAAGTTTGAGCTTGAGGCCTTGAAGATAAAAACCCTGCTTGATCAGGGAATTCTTGAGCTTCCAAGCTCTTTGGGAATAAGCGATTCCGAGATTGAAAAGGCAGACAATGAGATGCTTTCAATTGCAAATTCAACTTTCAATTCAATGGGAAAAGACATAAACATTCTTGATCATGGAGAGGCTTCCTGCCTTGCCCTTAGCAAAATCCTGACAACTAAAGGAATAAGAAACGTCATTGCAATAGACGAGAGAACAACAAGGCTTCTCGTTGAAAGGCCACAAGACTTAAAGAATATTTTTGAAGACAGGATGAACACAAGCATTAATATGAAAATGCAGAAGCTGAATTTCTTCAAAGGTTTCAGAATAATAAGATCTGCAGAGCTTGCCTATGTTGCCTATAAGAAAAATCTTCTTGAAATTAAAAATAATCTTCTTTTGGATGCGCTTCTCTATGCCCTGAAATTCAAGGGCGCTGCAATTTCAGGCGATGAAATAGAGCAGATAAAAAAACTCGCCTAAGCGTAATCGAGTTAGGGCAGATAAAAAGAATTGGATAACAGATTAAACAGACAGGCTTAAAAATCAAATTCTTCTTTTAAAAATAAGGGTTCGTAGGCTAATGGCAGACT
>JBBTAK010000004.1:0-17633 GCA_038044245.1 Nanobdellota archaeon | reverse complement strand
CCGCCAAGTTCCCTATTAAGATTTATTGTATCAAAAACAAGCTCTCTGGTTTCATTAGGATTGCCAATTATGACATTGACCGAATAAGGCACGCCGACTCTAGCAACTATTTTGGATTTTTCAATCATACTCTCGTTTGAAATATGTCTATCCATTTTTTCACGCCTGAATTGCTCGTTTCCGTGCTCGAGTCCAAAAGAAATCCTGTAAAGTCCCACCTCTTTGAGCCTTGCTAACTGCTCTTCACTTCTAATGTCTTCAAATCTTGTTTGCATCCAGAAAGGAACTCTTATATCACCGTACATTTCTATGAAAGCGTCTATTTCAGGCATTGGGCGAGCCATGAATGCATCATCATTGATATACAGAAAATCCCCGTTATTTTGCTCAAGCAATGTTGTAATCTCCTTTTTCAAAACATCCATATTTTTTCGTCTCCTAAAATCAACTCCTAATCTTTCTTTGGCAATTTCAGCTTGTGTGGGAGAATTACAGAACCTGCACGTATATGGACAGCCCCTGAATGTTTCAATAGGAACTGCATGCCATGTCTGAGCGCCCAGAGGTCGTACGAATCTACTTTTATCAAACAAAGAAAAATCTGGAATAGGCGTCCCATTAATATCAACTAATGATCTGGGAGGATTGTGAGTTATGTTTCCGTTTTCATCTTTTGCACGAGTGCCTGGAATTCTGTTTGTTGGTAGGCCCTGGCGGACAGCTTCGCAGAAATCAACAATTGTGTCTTCGCCTTCCCCTTCTCCAACACACTGCACATAAGGATCTGCAATAACCTTATGTTCAGAATCAAGATAACGTGACAGCATTGTTGTAAAGGTACCTCCTACAATTGACTTAATCTCTGGATAATGTGAGGCTACTTTCAGAAGATCCCTTGTTTGAGGCCAGGTATCCTCAACCACTGTCGAGAAAACAAGTACGTGCGGTTTGTCGCTCTCAAGCCTTCTCTCAAAGTCACCAAGAAGATCTGTTTTTACATCAGAGAAAAAAGCAGGGTCAAATGGTTTATTTACCAGCAGCCTATTAGTTAAAACAGCTGGATTTGGAAGCTCTTGTGGATTATGAGAAGTCATGTAAGGTGTGCAGTCAAAAAGGTCAACATTGTATCCTTGTTTTTTTAGAATAGCTGTAAATAGTCCTACTGCATATGAAGGAGTCAGCATCTTTGTATAATTAGGGTATGTTATCAAAACCCTGAAGTCTTTTCTTTCTATCTCCCTTTGTGAAGAACTTCTGGACGATTGAATAGTCACTAAATCTTCTAATCTTTTTGGCATTTTATTTTTAGATGATATTTGTGTCTTTTATTATTAAGAAAGTTATAATCAAAGTTTTTAAATGTTTTATAGTAGGTATTCGACCTTCTTTTTTTCTACAATCTTGGCAAGAGCATCGCAAAACCCACCCACGTCTTTTGTTGTGTGTGTTCCGACATTTGCTATATGGAGGACTTTTCCTTCCAAAGGCCCTTTCCCAGGATAAATTATGTAGCCTTTCTTCTTTAAAGGTGCATGAAATTCTTCGTATTTATAATTTCCAGGGACTAATACATTAGTCATCACATTTGACATCTGCTCTTCCGGAAGCTGGAATCTGAAGCCAAGTTCCTTCAGCCTTTGCCTCATGAGGATGCTGTTTTCCCTGTATCTCTTATGCCTGTTTTCAACGCCCTCTTCCAATAATTCTTCCAGCGCTTGGTTAAGCATAAAGAATAGGGGAATCTGAGGGGTAAATGGAGTCTGATTTTTTTCCGCGTATTTGAGATGTTTCAGCAGGCTGAGGTAATATGACCTCTCGGGAATGTCTCTTATTTTTTCAACTGCACTTTTTTTGACAAGAGCAAATGAAATAACAGGCAAGCCAGAAACCCCTTTGTTGGTATTTGAAACGACAAAGTCAACGCCTGATTCTTCTATATCTAAATGATCTCCGGCAAAGCCGCTGATAGCATCTATGGCAAACATCTTGCCGTATTTTTTGCAGAGTTCTCCGACTTCTCTGACAGGATTTACCATTCCAGTGCTAGTTTCCATAAATACCATTGAAACAGCTTCAATATCCGGCTCCTGGAGAAGCAGGTTCTCTATGCCTCTAAATTTAGGATATTCCCCCCATTGCTGGCCTGTTTTTAGCGTTGGAATCCCATAAACATCGCAGATTTCTGAAATTCTGTCTCCGAAAGCCCCATTATTAATGACAAGCATTTTTCTTCCTCTATGGACCATTGCAGAAATGACAGATTCCATGGCAGCTGTGCCAGAGCCACCTATGACAAAAGAATTGTATTTTCCAGTATCAACACCAAAAACTCTCAGCAATTTTTTCCTGACCTCTTCATAAAGCTTTTCAAATTCAGGTTCCCTGTGCCCCATTTCAGGATAAGCTAATGACTGCTTGACGGTATCAGTAACATTTACCGGACCGGCTGTGAACATCCTGAATGATTTTTTTATCTGTTTCTTCTTTTCAGTTTTTTCTGCCATCTTATCTTATTTTTGAAAGTCTCTCCAAATCTTCCTTTGTGTCTACATCAAAGCAATATTTTAAGGTTTTAGGTACTGCAAAAGAATAAAAGTTATTAACAGGCACAAGTTCAGGGAGAGGAAGAGTATACCACTTTTGATAAGAAGTTTTGAGTTTTTCATATAACTGAACTGCAACTTTTTTTGATATTTTCATAATTCCAGTAAAACTGTAAAGAGGGATTGCTGAATATTTCTGATGCAGTGGATTTTGTTTTGAAGGTATTATCAGCTCAAGAATCTTGCCGTTACTATCTGTTATTGAAATCTCATCCTTCAGCTCTGTGCTGTACATGACTGGCCTATTTACAAGGATGTTTTCCTTGTTTGATGCAGTGATTTTTTTAATCAGGTCCTCATCATAAACAAGATCCCCATCAAGTATGAAAATTTGCTCGTCATTGCCCAAATTCCCCCTATAAGTCAAGTGTTTGAGAGCAAGATATACGCTGTAGCCATTATCAAACTCCAGGAATTTTTGGTTAAATAAAGTATGTTCGTGCAGTTTCTGAATCATTTCTGCTTTATACCCTACAACAATCAAGATGTCTTCTTTTCTGAGGCCTGCTTTTGTAAGGGCATTTATCTGATTTTCTAGAATAGTGCTTTCTTTTAAAGGTAACAGGCATTTTGGGATATCGATGAGATTTCCTAATCTGGAATTAGCGCCGGCTGCAAGAATTATTGCTTTCATTTACAAAAAGAAAAGAATTTATTTTTTAAAGGTTGTGAAACAGAGGGACATAATTAGATTTTATCGCTTCTTAGTCCTGCTTTGATTTTGATATTCTAATAGAAGATTCTTTGTCCTTGAAATATAAAAGAAAATATTAAACAAGGCCAATGCATAAGCAATTACGAGCGTGATCAAGCCAAAGCCAAGGTAAAACAAAACCGCAGGTACTATGAAAGTAAGGAATATCCTTTCAAATCCTCCAATACTTTCGCTCCATCTTTTTATCTTTAGCACCTTGTTCAGGTTGGTCATTAATCCTGATTTTTCCACAAATCCAAGATTTTTCATTTCGTTTTTGGCAGAGAAGATTGTTTCCATGCTTAATTTTCCAGCATTGTAATAAAAGACTTTACTTATTACCATAAGATGGAATGCTTTCAGAGAAATAATGAACACTGCCCCATAAACCAGGAAAATATGGCCTGTCCACATCCCAAGGGAAAAGATGAATACTATGAGAACGAAAGTGTATGTCCTGTCTGCAATGCTGTCCAAAAATGCCCCAAAATCAGATGTTTTATTCATCCCCCTTGCCACATTCCCGTCCAAGTCATCTGTGAATGCCATGAAATAGACGGCTAAAGCAGAAAGAAGATAGAAAATCTTGGACTGAAAAACAGGAGCCAGAAATAAAAAGAAGATGGCAAGAGGGAAAAGTATGAACAGCCTGACTGCGGTGATCTGATTGGGGGATATATCCAAATTAAATTTTTTAATCAGGTAGGCCAGCCTTACTGTAATTGGGTTTATGGCCAGGATTGCCAGAAATTCCTCTTTCGTATGCTGGGCCTTGTTTTTGAATTCTTCAAAATCATTGTCTTTCTTATTTGTTTTCTTCATCATTCTTTTTTCCTTTTAGAATATTTAAATTTTTCTAGATATAAAGATAAGACAGGTTAAGTGTATGGCCTTGCTCACCAGTAAGCCAAGGATAAGCCCGAAAACAGCCGAGGTATGCCCGTAATTGAGGAATAATCTTACAAACAGCAATGGCAAAGCAACAGAAAGAATTACGATAGATAAAATCACCTTGGTTATTTTTTCTAGGTTGCCTTTTGAGATTATATAGCTCGTATAAATCTCTATTAACGGGAAAAACACAGCGAGTAAAGCAAGCACCCTGAGCATGCTTACCGAAGGCATGTAATTTCCCCCAAAAATAAAGCCTATAAGGGGAGTTGCAAAAATGAGAAGGAAAATGAACAGCAAAAAAGAAAGTATGAATGTTGCCTGCACGGATTTTCCAAATGCCCTCTTGAGCCTGCTACCTTTCATCCTGAGGAACAAAGGGAAGAATACATCTGAAAAAACTATCAGAAATGCGGAGGCATTGACGAGGCTGAATGCTGCAGAATAATAACCCACGAATTCAGGGGGAACGAAAGGGCCTATTATTATCTTGTCTATATTTCCGAGAAGGAGCACAGATGAAGTTATCAATGCTATTTTTACGATAAACTTTTTAATTCTTCTTTTTTCCTTGGAATTCAATCTTGCAGCTTTTATGCTATTCAGTCCAATGTCTCTTGATGAAAGGAAAAGAATCAGGGACATGGACAGGACAGAAATTGCTCCGAGAATTAGGAAGATTGCCAGGACGAGCGAAGAACTGCTGAGTTCCAAACTGCTGATGTAAAGCAGAATAACAGGAATCAGGATAATCCTGGAAACCTGAAAAAAAACCTCCTTTATGAGCGGATTCCGGAAGTTATTATTTGACTGGGAAATAGAAAGATAAAAACTCTGCATGCCTGTAAAAAACAGAAAGAGAGATCCTGCAATCAAAGCCAGGAATATTGGCTGGTTATAATAGGAATCTGATATTATTTTTGCAAGAGCCATCAGGACTATGGAAGACATTAAAGAAAGGGCAAATTTGATTTTGAACAGATAGTTTATGTAGGCTTTTGCCTTTGCCTTGTCCCTATGCAGGGTCCCTGAAGAGAAATAGATGATTGCCTGATTTGCCCCTAGGTCTGAGAACACATAAAAGAACATGGTTGTTGAGAATACGAGATTGTAGAGCCCAAAGGTCTCTGGAAGGATTATTCTTGCAAGAATTATGACAAATACCAGGGAGCCCAATTTCCCGGCAAGGTTGGTAGAGAACTGATATGCGCTGTTTTTTATTGCAAGCCCTGTATTTCCTGAAAAATCTCTCCTGGTTATTCTTGTGAAAACAGTCTGGATATCAGATTCACCTTCCTTGAAAAAACCCATGAGAGAGGAAGATTTCCTTCGTTTTTATTCTTTATGAAGGACTAAAATTTTTAAGGTGTTCAATAATAAATTGTTTGTGTTTTGGAACAATTTTTTTAGGTAATTTGTCAAAAAATTTAATTTCGCTTGCCTGTTCTAAAGGTTTAGGATCTTTTTTCCCTAATATTTTGCATTTGAAAACTAAAGAAATGGAGTGTCTATACCCATCTTTTGTATTCTCAAAATAACCCAAAAATTTTTCTAAGATGACGCGAACTCCGAGTTCTGTTTTTGCAACTCTTTGAACAGATTCCTCCATTTTCTCTCGATAATATATCCCTCCTCCGGGAAAATGCCAGAATCCCTTAAATGGTTCTATTGATCTCTTTGATAGAAGGATTTTTTATCTTTAAAGATAATAACTTCTACAGAAACGTGTGGGACTTTTGTAAATATTTTTCTGAATTGTTTTTGTGCTAAAGGTTTTTTCATTTCATTCCTCCATTTTCCTTATGATGCTTGCAAAGGCAGGCCTTGTTATCAGGATTCCAACGCTTACTCCAATGATTGTTGTCAGGGCAAATCCTTTCAGCATTCCTGCTCCTGCCCAGAAAAGAGGAAGCATTGCTGCAATTATTGTGAAGAAAGCCCCGAAAATGATGAATAAAGCTCTCTTAATCCTATCCTTCATATTCAGATGCTTATTTGAGACAGATTCATCTATGATGACTATCTGGTCATTCACTCCTGTTCCCATTCCTGCTATTATTCCGGCAATTGAAGGGGCATCGAGATTCCAGCCTATCAGAGCAGCAATTCCGAGAGTGATAAAAGCCTCTGAGAACATCGTCATTATGACTGAAAGAGTAATCTTTATTTTCCTGTATTTGATAAAAAGAATCGCTGAAATTATCAAAAATACCATAAGGCCGAGAAAAATTATATTTTTGGTGAACTCCTTTCCCAAATTTGGGGAGATGGTATCGAGCTTTTCTATTTTAAGTTTGTAGGGAAGGCTTCCTGTTTTTAGGATTGTTTTTAGCTCTTTCATTTCTTCCTGCGCTGCATTATATGCTTCATCAAGAGTTGAGCCGCTTCCAGAGCCTTCAATAGAAATTTGTGTTTCTGCCCTGCCTTTTAAGTTAGTGCTTATCGATAAGTTATTTACCAGCCTGTCATCAATGTATAAGTATAATTTTTCAGATAAATACTGGGGATTTGCTGGATCTGTTGTTAGATTTTTTGTGGCCTGGGCTTGCCTCTGGGCTGCTTCCGGGCTTAAAAATATAGTAAATCTAAAATTGCAAAATCCATTAAAAGTCGGGGGACATTCAATAACAGAGTCTTGACCGCTCTCACCTGTAGAGGTTATGTCCTCTTCACCGCCTATAAACACTGTCTCATTTCCTATTTTTGCTTCAAATTTTCCTTGCTGAGAAATTAAATCGCTGAGATCTTTTGGCGTTGCTCCCGCAATTTCGACCATCATAAAGTTCTTACCTGACAAGTCTGTAATAGAAGAGACTTGAACATCTGCAATCCCATAAACATTGAGCCTGTTGCTTACCATACTTATGAGGTCATTCATCTCAGACCTGGAAAGATCCTTATCTTCTGCCTTTACTATCGCCCTTGATCCCCCTGAAAGGTCAAGGCCTGTTTTTAGATTTGAATTTGACAACTGGGAGACTGTAATCTTTGGTACTTTGTTGGAAAAAAGTATGAACTCCACTTGGTTTGTCCCTATGATTGTTTTTATGCTGTTATTTACGGAAAAATTCTTTGCCCCCATTATCTCTGAAAAATCGTCTATACTTTCTACCTTCTTGCCATCGATAGAATTTATGACCTGCCCTTGCCTTAACCCCTGTTCAAATGCAGAAGAGTTTGCTTCAACGCTTTTTATCAGAACACCATTACTAAAAAATTTCCATGGAGCTATTGCCAGCAAAGCCAGGAAAAGCACGATTATGAGTATCCACATTCTCAATCCTAATTTCATTTTAGTTTATTCCCTTTTTTTCGCAATACCATTTAATTATGCTGGCATTTGTCAGCCATGTGTTGAATATATCTGCGCATAGGCCTATTGAAAGTATTAGGAATATCTGCCTGAATGAATCTGGAAGTCCTGTAAACAGGAAAAATGCCGGCAGAACCGCAGCCAACGCTGTTACAGTCATGAAAAAACCAGTCTTAAATGCCCCAAAAATTCTCATATTTAGAGAGCCTTCTTTTGATTTGAGGGCACGAGAAGTTAGGAGTATGTCTGTATCTACGGAATAACCGATGAGCATAAGGAAAGCTGCTATTCCTGCAGCAGAGATTTTTATTTCAAATACGTCAACTAATGCAAGGGGGATTGTGACATCTGCAAATACGGCAAAGATGACTGCAATGCTCGGAACAAAGGTTCTGAAAAGAATGATAATCACAATAGACATCAAGATGAAGGAAATAATCAATGCTATGATGAGCTGCTTATAAAAATTTTGACTCAGCGTAGCTCCTGTAAATTCTATGCTGGAGTTTTCGTCTGTTAATTTGTAACCCAAGACTTTTTCTATTTCCGGCTTTAATTGCTCCGGAGGAGCAGAGCTTTCCACCACAAGAGCTATTTCTTTCCTTGAAGCAACATCTTCCAGCTTGGTAAAAGAAACATCTGGGAACATGGTTCTCAATCCAGACTCGAGCAGGTTTTGGTCTATTTCCCCGTTAATTGTTATTGATGTTCCACCTGATAAAGAGACGTCTTTGTAGAGAATGTCTCCATGCTCGGAATAAAAGATACCTATGTATATCAAGGAAGCTAACAGAACAATAACTGGAATTACAAGAATTGCTTTGTAATATTTGTCATAGTTGAATCTGAACTTCTCTCCTGGCTTAGGTATATTTGGCATGTCTTCTGTTATCGGACTATCTTCTTTTTTTTCTTCCATTTGTAATGCAGTCATTACTTTAGTATGCGCCGGCCGGGAGTCGAACCCGGATCAATTGGTATCTTCTTCTAGAATAGAATGGAAGCCAATTATTCTGCCGTTAGACCACCAGCGCGCTGGTAGTATAAAAAATGAATTGTTTTAAAGGTTTGTGATATGCCTGATAAAGTTTATTAATAGGGTTTTTTAATTAACTAAATGAGGGATTTAATAAAGTTTATTTTCTTTGGATTAGCTGTTTTTCTGATAATGGGAGGAGTCACCTTCATTGAAATAAAAAATTTCAGCCTTTTTGAGTCTGCGGTTTCTTATATAAAAACTCCTGCTTCGTGGTTTATTGGTTTGAGCCTAGCATTTATTTTTTCATATTTTTTAAAGAATTTTTTGGCTTCTTTTTTTCGAAGAAAGATAACTGAGGAATATAAAAGAAAAGATTTTTTTGCAGGGTTTATTATTGCGACAGTGATAGCTTCATTTATATTGCCTTATGCAAGACAGGCAACATTATACTTCTTTGATAATCTTCTGCCTTATTTTCACATTATTGTCCTTCAGTCTCTGATTATCTTTTATCTGCTGTTTAAAATAAGCGAGAAATATGAAATATCCGGAAGATATTTCCTAGCGAGCCAGGTTTTTGTCTTAATTTATACTATAATTGTCCTTACTTCTGTTGGTTGAATATTTGATAAAAATCCAAAATATGCCCTTGGTAGGATTTGAACCTACGACACTCAGGTTAGGAACCTGATGCTCTATCCAGGCTGAGCTACAAGGGCTGTAAGAGCATGCAGGAGGGAGGATTCGAACCTCCGAACACACTAAGTGAACAGCTCTTGAGGCTGTTGCGTTTGACCACTTCGCTACTCCTGCATAAAAATACCACTTCCCTTTTATATAAAAAGGTTTAGAAATATAAAATAGAGATTAGATTTTCATAATTCTTATAAACCAGCAAATAAAATAAAAAATAATGAAAAGTTTGTCAGATGCCTTAAATTTCTTTAAAGATAAAAGGGCTGCTGTTGTGGGGGACATTTTGCTCGATCAGTCTATCATGGGAGAGGTAAAAAGGCTGAACCCTGAAAATCCTGCTGTTCCCTTATCAATGGTCAGTGATATGGATTACAGGTTGGGCGGGGCGGCAAATGTTGCAAGGAATTTGGCTTCATTAGGGTCGAGTTGCCATCTTTTTGGGCAAGTTGGAAAAGATGCGTATGGGGATAAAATAAGGGAATTATGCAATGAAAGCGGAATAGAAACATTTCTTGCAGATTCTGGAAGAGAAACCATAGTAAAACAAAGGATATTTTCTGATGGGCGTTACATAGCGAGGATTGATTTTGGTGAAAAGAATTTGGACCATATGTCTATTAACTCGGAAAGATATATAGAAAGTGAAATAGCCAAAAATCTTAATCTGTATGATTTAATCTTATTCGGCGACTATGATAAAGGTGTCTTTAGGGGAAATTTGGCAAGCAGAGTCATTAAACTTGGAAAATCTGGAAAAATTTTGACAGTTGCAGATCCTAAGCCGGCAAACATAGATGGTTTTATGAACTGTAATGTCATAAGGCTGAACAGGAATGAAGCCGAAAAGATTGTTGGAAATAAATATGGTGGAAATGATTTAAGAATTACTGCCGAAATCATGGCAGAAAGAACAAATCCAAGATATATAGTGATTACCTGTGGAGCAGAAGGCGCATTTGCATATGATGCAGAAAGGGAATTTTCTCATACGGTTCCAGCCAGAAAAGTAGAAATAGGAGATCCTACAGGAGCAGGGGACACATTTGCTGCTGCCTTAGGATTGAGCATGGCTTCTGGATTAAGTTTTGAAGAATCCGTAAGGCTGGCAAATCATGCTTCGACGATAGTTGTTGGAAAAATCGGAACCGCTGTGACAAATATCTCGGAGCTGAGAAGAGCACTGAATCTTAACTAAGAGCCAAAAGCCAACAAAAACATTTTTAAATGGCAAATGAGAGTTATTTTTGGAGACGGCCATAGTAGGTTGGAAACACCTGTTCCCATTCCGAACACAGAAGTTAAGCCTCCTACGCCGTTTGTGTTAGTGTCCGAAAAGACGCGAAGCAATGGTGCTGTCTCTCATATTCTTTTAAAAAATAGTGTGAAATTAGGCTAATGTGATAATAAAAGTGCAATCTTATTAATTAATAACATACTAAAATAAGAATGCCCCTAATTCTTGTGATAAGATTATACCTAAGCTTTCTTGAATTTAGCGACAAGCTCTATATAATCTTCCTGCCCAAGAAACATGGATCTGCAGCAGTATCTTTCCAAGCCAAGCTCGTCAAGGATTTTTTTGGGGTTCTCCCCGTGAGCAGCTCTTTTTTTGAACTCTTCCCACAAATGGCCTATTGGTTTTCCGCATGAAAAACAACGGATAGGTATGATCATATAATTACCTCTCTAATGTTATTTTTAAAGCTTCCTACAACTTCCCACAGAAAGGTTCTTAAATCGAATGTTCTGATAAGAAAATATGAAACAAGAAAATGAGAATGTAATAGAATTGAGAAATGTTTCAAAGTATTATCAGATGGGGGAAGAAATAGTAAAAGCTGTTGATGGCGTTAATATAACTATTAAGAGAGGGGATTTTGTTGCAATTATGGGACCTTCTGGCTCTGGAAAAAGTACTGGAATGAACTTGACTGGAAGCCTTGATTTAGCAACACGGGGAGAAATTTATCTCGATAGCCAGGATATAGAACATCTTGAGGAATCAGAACTCGCGCAAATTCGCGGCAGAAAAATAGGGTTTATTTTTCAGCAGTTTAATCTTATTCCGACTCTCACCGCAAAGGGAAATGTCATGCTTCCCATGCTCTTTCAGGGTATAGATAAAGAAACCAGGGAGAAAAGGACAGAAGAACTTCTGGAAATGGTTGGATTGAAAGAAAGAATGGAGCATTATCCAAATCAGCTGTCTGGAGGCCAGCAGCAGAGAGTCGCCATAGCGAGAAGTCTTGCGAATGATCCGGAAGTTATTCTTGCAGATGAACCAACAGGAAATCTTGACAGCAAAACAGAAGTAAGAATTCTTGATTTTCTTAAAGAATTAAACAGAAAGGGGAAAACCATAATCATCGTTACACACGCTCCGGAAATAGCTGAAAACTATGCAAATGTAATATACTGGCTTAGAGACGGAAAAATAGAAAAAGTAACAGAGAAAGCCAAGAATAAATGGAAAACTATTAAGACAACGTAGAGAATGTATTAACTTTATAAGAGTTACATACAGAAAGATTTATAAGTTAAAATCTCTAGGGGGTTTTTAGAAGGAAAATGAAGCAATATTACATTGAAATAAGAAATTTGGAGGGAGGATTGGGGGGTGAAATCAGAAGCTCAGCTTATCTTGAAATTATTGATAGGGGGAGGGAAATATGGAAATCTGACAAAATAATGAAAGTGTGTGTCAGAAATTTAGAGGATTATATAAAAATCTTTGAAAATAATTTAGTAAATTTAAAAAGGGATTTTGGGAAAGGAAGATTGTGCTTCAGGTTTATAGAACCCTCTAATGTCGCAAATCCTGCTTTAATAGGCAATCTGTCTGGAAGACTAGAAGAATTAGAGAAAAAAGTTTTAAGAAAAAAATGAAAGCACAATTGAATAAACTAATTCTTGGAGTGGTTCTTGCAGTATTTGTCATAAACATAGCATCTGCAGTTATTATCGATGCAGACTATGTAACACTGTTTTCCGGAGAGGAGGGCCGTGTTGCCTTTAATATAGAAAACAATGAAAATTTTGATATAGAGAGTATTTCTGTTTCTCTTGATTTAAGCGAGGTTCCTTTTACCTCTGTCGGAAGTTCTGCAAGAGACATTGATGACCTTAATGAGAATGATGATGATTCTGTAACCTTCACTCTTAGGGCTTCGGCAGACGTATCTCCCGGGGACTATGACATTCCTTATAACATCAAGTATACCAATGCAGAAAATAATACTGAAGATTTCACAAAAAATGGAAGTTTCGGGATAAGAGTTTCTGCAAAAACAGACTTGGATTTTTCCGCAGAGACTAGAGAGACTGCTATCGTTGGAGAAGAAGGCCAGATTGCTTTTGAAATCATAAATAAAGGATTGGGAGAAATAAAATCAATATCTGTGCAGGCATTTTCACAGGGATTTGAGCTGCTTTCAAGCGATAAGGTCTTTATTGGAACAATTGATGCCGATGATTCTGATATTGCAACATTTGATGTTATTTACAAAAATAAAAATCCTGTTTTTTTGGCAGAAGTAACTTACAAGGATTTTGACAACAAGAATAAGACAGAAACAGTAAGCCTTCCTCTAAGAGTTTACACAAAGGAAGAGGCTCTAAATCTTGGTTTGGTAAAGAAAAGCAATACTTGGCTTTATATTGCGATAGGAGCTGTGATTTTGGCTTTATGGTATATTTTGAGAACAGTTAGAAAAAGAAGAAAACAGAGAGAGAAAGAAAAGATGATGGGCAGGTGATTTAGCATGCTCAGAGATTATTTCTTAATGGCGGTAAACAGCATTCGCCACAGAAAATTAAGGTCTTGGCTGACAGTCATAGGAATAATTATAGGAATTGCCGCTATTATCTCGTTGGTTACCGTGTCGAGAAGCTTGGAAAGCACCATAGAATCGCAATTTGAACAGTTCGGAGCCAATAGAATAATAATAAGCCCTAAGGGATTTCAGGGGCCCGGAACAAGTTCAGAGGGGCTTACAACAAAAGATCTCGAGATTGTAGAAAATATGCAGGGATTTAAGTATGTCGTTCCTGCAGTTTTTGTCTCTACCGAAATAAAATATAAGGATCATTTAGGATTTACTCTGGTCAGCGGAATTCCTGCTGAAAATTTTGAGGAATTTTTTACAGATTCAGGAGTAGAGCTGGAAGAGGGGAGATTCATCAGAGAGGGTGACAAGTTTGAAGCTGTGGTTGGTTCAAGGGTTGTAGAGGATATGTTTGACAGTAAACTGAAAATAGGAAGCAAAATTGAAATAAAAGGCAAAGAGTTCAAGATTATAGGAATATTGGAAGAGATAGGAAATTCCCAGGACGATAATCAGATTAATATTCCTCTAGAAACTGCCCGTGAAATTTTTAATAAGCCAAATGAAGTTGATGCAATAGTTGCACAAGTCAAATCTCCAGATGATATACCTTTATTACAGGAGAGAATAGAGCGCGAACTAGAGCGCGAAAGAGACGACACGAATTTTCAGGTTGTTACCGCCACACAAATCCTTGAACAGATTAACCAGGTTCTTGGAATTATACAATATGTTCTTGTTGGCATAGCGGCTATTTCTCTTGTTGTTGGAGGAATAGGCATAATGAATTCGATGTATACATCTGTTCTGGAAAGAACAAAAGACATAGGAGTAATGAAAGCGATAGGTGCGAGAAATCTGGACATTTTTGAAATATTCCTGATAGAGTCCGGATTAATAGGACTTGTCGGCGGATTATTTGGGACTATTTTAGGGAGCTTGGTAGCTCTGGGAATAGGCGAACTTGCAAAAAATGCCGGGTTTTTATTAAACATAAAAATTGAGTTTTGGATTTTATTTTTTGGGTTGTTATTTGCTTTTATAGTTGGGATGGCATCAGGAGTTCTTCCTGCCATGCAGGCTGCAAGACTGAAACCAGCAGATGCATTAAGATATGAATAAAAAATTTGTAAACTTAATAACAAGAAAAATTTAAAAACTACAATCACCCAGTTAAAAGAACCAATAAAAGTCGTGAATAAAAAATGACTAAAAAATGTATGTACTGCAAAAAAGAAGTGGATGATGACAGCGTCATTGACTTCTGTGAGAACTGCGGGGTCGGAGTTTGGGGAAAGAAGATGTTTAATACCATAGTAAAGAACATGGAAGAAGCCAGAGAAAAAGGCGATTTGGTCTCCACAAACACGATAGGAATACAAAAGTTGGAAAAACCCTGGGGCAAGGGGTTTTAACTCTTATTCTTAGAGATAGGTTTTTAAAGAGAATATTTCTGAGTAAAATATGATCAAAAGAAAAGCCATAAGAACCCGCGGAAAAGTACAATTTAGCAGGTATTTCCAGAACCTGAAAGAAGGAGACAACGTCTCTGTTATTAAGGACCTTGCCATCGCATCAAGCTTTCCTATCAGGCTGCAGGGAAGGACCGGGACAGTTATTGAAAAACGCGGGAGGGCTTATATAGTAAAGATTATGGACCATGACAAGGAAAAAAGGTTCATAATAGAGCCTATACACCTAAAAAAAATAGCAAAATAAAATGATAAAATACAGGGAGCCATTAAGCATGGCAGAGGCTTTGAAGTATATAGAAGACAAAAAAGACAGCGAAGCTGATATTAAAAAATTAATAAAAAAATTTGTCAAACTAAGTCCTGAGGAAGCAGCAAAGCTTAGAAAAAAGATTTCTTCCCTCGGGCTTTTAAAACTAAGGCAGGAATCCATTTCTAAGATAATAGATATAATGCCTGAAAATCAAGAAAATCTAAATAAAATCTTTGCAGATATCGTTCTAGACGAGGATGAATCAAAAAAAATCCTTGAAGCTGTTAAGGAATTCAGGTAACCAAGATGGAAAAAGAAGAATACGCAATAGTCTTAGAATATCTTCCGAACGGATATCCTTTGGAGAAAAAGATGATGCCTATAGCCCAGGCTATAGGAGAAATCAACATGACTCTTCTGGAATTGGTTCCCAGGAGAGGGATTTCTCTTGAAATAGGAGAAAGGGTTTATATAGGAGAGGGGAAGAGGGACAAAGTATATTACATCCTTGGAAGACTTCATAAGGAAAAGCTCACAGAGAGTGCAAAGGCCCAGTTGCAGGAGTTTATTAGAAAGAATATCAAGGAAAAGGGAAAAAAGTTTGTTGATTTTTTCAACAAATCTGAAGCAATAAATAAGAGAATTCACCAGATAGAGCTCCTTCCCGGATTCGGAAAGAAGCATATGCAGGAAATTCTGAAGCAGAGAAAAGAAAAGCCTTTTGAAAGCCTGGAAGAAATGAAAAAAAGGATACAAAATCTTCCTGATCCTGAAAAGGCGATAGAAAAAAGAATTTTGCAGGAACTCACGGAAACTGAAAGATATAAGCTATTTACATACTAAAAGAAAAAATGGAACAAAGACAACAAGGGCAGCAGAGGGGGCAGCAGAAAGAACAAAAGTATGAAGAAAAACTGGTAAGAATACACTCTGAAGATATAGAGGGAGGCATGAAGGTTTATGCCGGGCTTACAAAAATAAAGGGAGTTTCCTGGGCAATAGCAAATGCTGCCTGTAAAACACTAAAAATAGACAAGAACAGGAAGATAGGCTCGTTAATTGCTGAGGAAATAAAAAAAATCTCAGACTTTCTGAAGAATCCGCAGATTCCAAGCTACCTCTTAAACAGGAGAAAGGATTTTGAAACCGGAGAAGACAGGCACCTTTCTGGAAGCGGCTTAGATCTTCAGAGAGAGTTTGACATAAAAAGGCTGAAGAAAATAAAGAGTTACAGGGGTATAAGACATGCTTCAGGACAGCCTGTAAGAGGGCAAAGAACAAGGAGCCATTTCAGAAAAAACAGGCCAAAGGGAGCCGGAATAAGGAGCAAGGAAAAACGTCCGGGAAAAGAACAGAGGAGTATCAAATGAAAAGAAAAGAAAAGAGTTATTCGAGACCAAAAAGGCCTTTTGACAAATCCAGGATAGAAGAGGAGGCGAAGATAAAGGAAGAATACGGACTTAAAAATAAGAAAGAAATATGGAAGGCAGATTCGCAGATAAAATCCGTAAGAGAAAAAGCAAAAAAATTAATTTCAGCAGGCCATGAAAAACAAAAAGCACTTTTGGAAAGGCTAAAAAAAATAGGGTTTAAAGCTGGATCAATATCAGACATTCTTTCCCTGGAAAAAAAAGATTACCTGAACAGGAGATTGCAGACAATAGTCTTCAAAAAAAGACTGGCACGAAGCCCAAAACATGCTAGACAAATGATAGTTCACAAAAAAATACTCGTAAATGGAAGGATTATCGACAGCCCATCTTATCTGGTTCCTGTTGGATTCGAAGAAAAAATACTAATTAAACAAGGAAAAATCCCCACAACAATAGAAGTTGAAACTAAGGAATAAACAAAAATGATCAAAGAAAAAACAAATAATACAGAAAAAGAAGCAAATACAGAAGAGAATGTGGAAGAATCTATTGAAAAAACAGGAAAGTCTAAAAACGAGGGGCTTGAAATAGAAAAGGCAGAAGATGCAGACGAAGAAAAAGAAAGCACAGAAGAAAAAGCAAAGAAATCCGGCAAGGAAAAAGGGAATGCAGAAGCTGTGGTAAATGTGTATACTTCTTTCAACAACACAATTGTTCATGTTACAGACATGTCTGGAAAAACTCTTGCAAAAGTAACCGGAGGAATGGTGACCAAGCACGGGAGACTTAAGGCAAATCCCACGATTGCCATGTTTATAGCAAAAAGAATCTCTGAGCAACTGAAAGAAATTGGGGTTGGAAATCTTTATTTCAGGATAAGGGCAAAAACAAGGAATCCTGCGCCAGGACCAGGGGCAAATGCAATAATAAAAAGCCTTTCCAGGGAAGGGTTTAAAGTCTTAAATATCCTTGACACGACCAGATTCCCACGAGGCGGTCCAAAGAAGAAAGGCGGCCGCAGGGGAAGAAGGCCGTAAACCGATACATTAAATTTAAAAATAGACCAATGGGATATAATGACAAGCCAATAGTTAATAAACAAACTTCCATTTTAAATCAAATAAAAATATAAGAGTAAGCCTAATAAAATGAAACTTATAGAAAAATCAAAAGATAATGTCGTGTTTTCTGCGGAAATTGAAGAGAGCCTTGCAAATGCAATAAGAAGATATGTTGGCCAGATTCCGGTAGTTGCTGTTGATGAGATTGAGATATCCATGAATGATTCTCCCTTATATGATGAGACAATTGCGCACAGGGTCGGGCTTATTCCCCTGAACATGAAAGATGCACTATTTCATAATAAAGAAATTACGGATGTCATGCGAAGATAGTTCCTTGACAACATGATTACATCGATCCGCACGCTTTCAGAAACACACGAAAAACTCGCCGCACATCAGACATTTCTTAAAGAATTTATGCGGAAGAAAATTTTCGACGCATTCCCCTATGCAAAATTTATTCTGGTCGAA
>JBBTAK010000003.1:0-7461 GCA_038044245.1 Nanobdellota archaeon | reverse complement strand
GACATCAGTTACACTGGAAACATTGGGAATTGCAGAAGAAATTGCAAAATCTGGAAAATACAATGATGTCAGAAAAAAATTTGAAAGAATGATGGCAGATAAAAAACAAAAAAGAGAGATGAAAAAAATTGGGGCTGCTCCCGAATATGCAATAGGAAGTGTTCATGCAATAACACAAAACGGAGAGATTCTTATAGCATCGGGTACGGGAAGTCAGCTTCCGGCATATGCCTATGGTTCAGACAAGGTGATTTTTGTGGTTGGAACTCAAAAAATTGTGAAAAACCTGGATGAGGGGATAAGACGTATTTATGAACATTCCTTGCCTTTAGAAAGTGAGAGAGCAAAAAAAGCATATGGTGTTCCTGGAAGTAGTGTCAATAAAATTCTTATAATCAATAAAGAAGTTTCTCCTAGTAGGATTCATATTCTTTTTGTGAATCGGGTTTTAGGATTCTAGCAAAAGCCCATAATCTTTAAATAATCCCAATACCTCACAAAAATCATGGAAAAAGACATTGGTAAGATAAAGAAAAACGACACAACCGACATAATAATAAGGCTGGACGATTTTGGGGGAAGGCCTGGGGTAACAATAAGGGAATTTGTTACGAGCGAAAGATATACCGGCTTCACGAAATCAGGGGTAAAAATATCTGCTGCTGATTTCAATAAATTCAAGGAAATGATAAATTCTGTGTCTGAAGAACATCTCAAGGAAGAAAAAGGAAAAGAGCAGGGAAAAGACGAGGCAAAGAGCCTTCCAAAAGAGCAGAAGACACTTGAAAAAGCTGACGCTGGCGAAGACGAAGAAATAGAAGATTATTGATTTTCTGAAGATATTTTATATTTTGTCGCATATTTTTGCATCAATTTTGTTTTTGGGCGAATTTTGTTCACTAAGGTTATTTTAGCATTAAAATCAATCAATTTTAATTAGAGAAAACTAATTTTACAATTAATGCCTTACCTTAAAACATTTATCAAGAAATCATGGAATCATGCTTTCAAGCCATAAAAAAGCCTTTGTTATTAAAGAACCTAGCATGAGCACCATTCCCCAAAGAATAAAGGTTTTGTGATGGTGTTCGCTGTGATGGCTAAAAAATAGGAAAAGAAGCCCTGTGACAAAGGCAATTATTAAAAGAGGGTCATACCATAACATCCTGATAACAAAAGACTCTTGTTTTTAAAATCTATTATTTTGCCATGAATAGATGGGACATCAAGCTTTAAAAATAAACTTTTATTGAAAGTAGTAGAAAAATGCTTAAGGAATCGCACGATGAAACCAAAAATTCGTCAGCCAATAGTCACAGTCGTAGGCCATGTAGACCATGGAAAAACCAGTCTTCTGGACAACCTCAGGCAGAGCTCTGTCCATGAAGGAGAGGCTGGAGGAATAACCCAGAAAATTTCATTCACTCTTTATCCTGCAGAGCAGCTCAGAGCTTCTTGTCCTTTGATAGAAAAACAGGGAATAAAGCTGGAAATTCCGGGGTTTTTGTTCATAGATACTCCTGGCCATGCGGCTTTTACCAACTTGAGAAAGAGAGGCGGTTCTCTTGCAGACCTAGCTATTCTTGTCATCGACATCAACGAAGGGATAAAACCGCAGACAGCAGAGGTAATCCAGATTTTAAAGAGGAACAAAGTTCCATTCATAATTGCCCTGAACAAGATAGACAAGATTCACGGATGGACCAGTGCTGGAAAAGACCTGAAGGAGGATTCAAGTCTGAAGAAAAGGGTGGAATCTCAGGCAAAAAACACTTCCCAGAATTTCAACGAAAAATACATGACATTAATGGGAGCTTTGCAAAATCATGGGTTTGATGCAGATTTATACTACAATGTAGAAGACTTCACAAAAAAAATCGCCTTGATTCCATGTTCTGCAAAAACAGGAGAAGGAATTCCAGAGCTTATCCTTGTTCTCTGCGGGTTAAGCCAAAAATACCTTAATGAAAAACTATTGCTTGGAAAAGATGCAAAAGGCATTGTTCTTGAACTTAAGAAAGAGCAGGGAAATCAGATAGAGGCGATTCTTTATGATGGAGAACTGGAAAGAAATGATGAAATAGCTGTGTCTGGTTTTTCCGGGAATCCCATAATAACAAGAATAAGGGTCCTTGAAGAAATTTTACCATTGTCGTTCAAATTCCAGCCAAAAGAAAAAGTTCAGGCATCAACAGGCCTGAGGCTTCAGCTGGTGGAAAAAGAGGAAGTTCTTCCAGGAATGCCTTTCCAGATTTACAAAAACAACAAAGAAGAAATCCAGAAAGTTTTCCGGCAGCAGATTTCAGAAAGCATAAAAACAGACAGCCAGGGGATTATTGCAAAGGCAGATTCTTTAGGAAGCTTGGAAGCATTGTTAACAATTCTCAGGCAGGAAAATATTCCTGTGTTAAAAGCAGGAATAGGGAGCATAAACAAATCAGACATAACAAACGCTAAAGCCAATTTAAAAATAAACGAGATTGATGCCATGATTGCTGGCTTCAATGTTTCCATTGACCCAGAAGCTGAAGAGATAAGAAACGGGATAAGAATCCTCACAGATGATGACATATACAAGCTCGTTGAAAATCTTCATAAGATTAGAGAGGAAAAAAGAAAAGAAATAGAGAAAAGAAGGCTTCTTGGCCTGAGTTCCTTATGCAAACTGAGAATCCTTAAGCAGTATGTTTTCAGGAATACCAATCCTGCTATTTTTGGCGTTAAAGTTGAAGCGGGAAAAGTTTTTCCAAGACTTCACATGATAGACGAATTGGGAGAAAAGATCGGAAAAATAAAGAACATGCAGTCAGAGAATAAATCAGTCGAGGAAGCTTCTGAAGGCCAGGAAATCTCGGTTTCTGTTCCGGGGATTAATTTCGAGAGAAAACTAAGAGACAAAAATTTTCTGTATTCAGATATTACAGCAGCGCAGATAAAAAACCTCAGGAAAAACAAGGACCTTCTCTCGGGAAAAGAGCTCAAGGTCTTGCAGGAAATAGAGGAGATAAAAAACATCAAGAAACTTTGATTCCTCTCTGCCCTTTTTTGAATAATCCTTCCTGGCTAACTAAGACGCCTAAATCTTCATCTCGTGAAGGCATGGTAAAAATTGGGGCAACAAAAGCAAAAAGGCCTTGGCCTCTTATCTGGGGAAATTGTCTGAGTGCATCTTCCAATTTTTCTTCACAGGCCTTTTTCATCACGCATCCGTCGCATTTTCTTCCTCTTTCAGGATAAATAATCCCTTGCTCTATTGATTTTTCAACACCATCATAAAAATGTTCTCTTTTTCTGCTGGTCGAGTGTATTAAAGGAACTCTCTCAATTTTTTTCTTGTCTTCAGTTCTTGCCCAGTATGCCGGAGCTTCCACCATGACGAATCTGTTTTCAACTTCTTCAACAAGATAAGCAGGGTCATTGAGAAATTCGTTCCTGTTTTCCTTCAAGCCAAGGGATTCTGCAAAATTTTCATCTTGAGAGCATATTGCAGCCAAACCAACGTTATACATAGACATCTGCGGGTCATGATTAATTTTCATCGGGCCAATCCAGGGACTTCCAGACTTGTAATCATCTATTAAAATTTTTCCATTGACAAACCTTATTGCATCTATTCTTCCCCTGAACTTCCTGTGCCCAAAAACAAACTCAAATTTTTTTTCTTGATATAGAGGTTTTCCAAGGCCAATCAAAGGATTGAAAAAATGGTATGCCATTTCTTTCATTTTCTCAGCCATCAAAAATTCCTGGCCTTTGAAATCCCAATTTACCACATTTCCGGGAACTTTGGAATTCTTGTTCTGAATTATATCATGTATCCATTGTCTGCGGACATAATCGGCAAATTCTTCATTTGAGGAATATTTTTTTCCATTTTTATCTCTTTTATTCCTAGACATGGCAACTTCTTCAGAAGTTCCTAATCTTTCCCAAAAATTCTCCATGAGGCTATGAAAAAATCTCCCTTTAAAGAAAAAGGGGGGATTTGGATATGGTGCTCTTTCAATCCATCTTAAATAATACCTCATAAGGCAATAGTTGGCATCGTCCAGTTTAGAAAAGGAGTAATCAATATATCCCATTTTAGCACAGAAAAATAGCCGGGATTTCTTATAAATTTTTGTGTAATATATGGATAGAATGAATATCAAGAAAAACCCAATTAAAATAAAGTTTTAAAAACCCGTTTTTCCGTTAAGTATCATGCCATTCAAGATTAACGTCTCAGACAAAACGGGAAAAACCTACAAGTTTGAGCTTGATGCAGAAAGTGAAAGTCTTCTCGGAAATGAATTGGGGAACAAGATTCAGGGAAAAGATCTTCTTCCTGGCCTTGAAGGATATGAGCTGGAGATTGCAGGAGCCAATGATGGTTCTGGCTTCACGAGCCACAAAGATGTCCAGGGAATCGGTCTTAAAAAAATACTTTTAACTTATGGAAAAGCCATGCACCAAAGGCCGAGAAAAGAGGGGAAAAAGAAAAGATCTAACATGAAACCAAAAGGCCTTCGTTTGAGAAGAACAGTCAGGGGAAGAACTATTTCAGAGGAAACAGTGCAGATTAATCTTAAGATCTTAAAGCAAGGAAGCAAGATGCTTTCGGAAATTTTTCCAGAACAAAACAAGCCAAAGGAAAAAGCAAAGCCAAAAGCTGTTTAAAAGAAAAAGGGGTTGCTCAAAAATAATTTTGTAATAGTTAAAATAATTGGATAATCAAATAAAGTTAAGATATTCTTATTTGTAAAAAATGCTCTTTTATGTGACAGATTGAAATAGCTCTTCCTCTAAAATAAACTTTAAATAGTTCTTTCTCTTCTGATTTGAATTAAGGGAGAAAATAGATGGTTTATAAAAATGGTCCTTACTTATTTGAGAATTTGGGCCAGAGAGGAAGTTTTATAAGTAATGGTTACTTAGTTACTTTACAACTTGATAACCTAGTTACCATGGGATCCAAAGCAATCAAAGTAAAGGAAGAAAACTATAATTGGCTTCTTAAAAAAGCATCTGATATTCAAAAAAAAGTCGGCAAGCCCGTCTCTTTTGACGAGGCACTGACTGAAATAAAGAAAATGTTAGACCAAAAATAAAAACAAAGAGGAGGTTGAACAGATAAAATAGGTTTAAAGGGGGGCAAAATGAAATGGAAACATGTTATTTTAATAGGTGTTTTATTGCTTGGAGCAATAGCAGGTCTGATTTATGTAAAACAAGAACAGGTAATTAGCCTATTTTCTAATCCGAGATTTTTAGGGAATATTATTCTTGGGCAGGGAGAAGTATTGACAAACAGCAGCAATGGTTCATATGAGATAATAGGAAACAGCGTAATAACCAATGATTCTTTTGTATCTATCAACATCACGCCGCATACTTTAATAGGGGATGGGCCAATAATAATAAAATTAATCAGCAAGCAGTTCACAGGAGATATAGACCTCGCTTTTGCGACTGACACAACTAAAGTAAAGCCAAGACAGGCATTATATTACAAACCTACAAACATAACAACAGAAAAATCCCATACTTGTGATTTCCAAGCAATAAATAATAATGATTCTATCAGAACTTACAATTTTTCCGCTTCCTCATTTAATTTCACCTCAAATCCAAATTATTCTTGGTGTTTTAGGAACGAAACAATAGCTCATTTAAACGGGACAATAATAAGAGATGGGCAGGTGATCCTTTTTGAACATTATTTTGATAGGGGGAATTTAACTTCAAAGACAATTTATTGGAATGAAACAAAATTAGTTGAATGGCAAGATATTTCAAATATCCCAAATTCGGCAGACATAAATTTTAGAGGAATGAACAAGGTATGGTATATAAAGAATTTTCCGGTCACAGCAGGGCAGGAATACTTATTACAAATAAAAATGAGCACTCCTATAGGTTTCAACGAATCAGGGAAATATTTCTTTGGAATGAAAAGAAGCCAGGATACGATAGCACAGGCGATTGCCAGTCAGACATTATATTACATAGATCCATGGTATAATTCATCTTGGGGGTACAGAAAAAACATAACCTTTGATGGTAATAAAATTGGCGAAGACAATTTGACCGACTTTCCTGTTCTGATAAACATAACAGATGCTAACCTATCACAATACGCACAGGCCGATGGTGACGACATTCTTTTCACACAATCAGACGGCTCGACCAAGCTTGACCACGAAATAGAATTTTACAATTCAACAACAGGGTGGCTTGTGGCCTGGGTAAGAATACCAACCTTAAGAAACCAGACAACGAACACGAGCATATTCATGTATTACAACAATTCTGCTGCTTCCAATCAGCAAAACAAGGCGGGGGTGTGGAGCAATGGCTATCTTGCTGTCTGGCACTTGGGTGAAACAGCCACAGACGGAGGCAATGTAACAGGCCTTTACAAAGATTCAACCTCAAACAGCTACAACGCCAGTCAAAATGGAACAAATAACCAGACAGGGCAAATAGGCAGCGGACAATTCTTCAACAACAATTCCTTTGACTACATAAACAGTAACGTGGACGATCCCTTTGACTTCGAGAACACTACAAACTTTTCGATAAGCCTGTGGATGAATACAGCCACAGACCCCAACACTCTTTATACAGCACTTATAGGAAAAGGTTATGTATTTGCAGAACGGCACGTAATTATCAGAATCGACGACTTCGCAAATGACATATTAAGCTTTAGAGTAGGAGACACTGGGAGTGCAAAGGATTGCACCACAGCTTTCAGTACAGACATAATCACAGGCACATGGCATCATATTGTCGCAGTCGCAAACAGGACAGGAAACCTTACAGGATACGTGGATGGAAGTTTGATATGCACTGCAGGAGCATCAAACATCAACTTAACCAATGCAGAAACGCTCAAGATTGGGACAGCCAGCCAGGCTGGCTATGACAATTTAGTATACTACAACGGCACGATTGATGAGATAAGAGTGTCAAACGTTACTCGTTCTTCTGGCTGGATTTCCACAGAATTCAACAATCAGAATTCGTCCAGCACTTTCTACACCTTAGGCGCTGGGGAAACGAATCCTGCTACTGCCCCGCAATGGTCTTCCAATTCAACAAATTCAACATTGGCTGGAAGTTCTGTGCTTCATAATGTTTATTGGACAGATGATGTTGCCCTTTCAGGATACATATTCAGCTTTGACAATGGAACTGGAACTCTCAGCAATGACACATGGGTTGCATTCACGGGAACAACAAATTGGAGCAATGTCACAAAAGTTGTGAATACAACTGTTGGAAGCACAATAAGATGGAGAGTTTATGCAAATGATTCATCAAATAACTTGAATTCAACAGATATTTTCACGTATAACACAACAGCCCCAGACACAACAAACCCTGTTGCAGAGTTTGGAACAAATCCCGCAGACAACGCAAACAGAAGCAATACATCTGTGACTTTTGATTTAAGAGGATATGACAACGCACTTA
>JBBTAK010000002.1:0-11834 GCA_038044245.1 Nanobdellota archaeon | reverse complement strand
GACGAAAGAAACGAACGAAATTATGGCTCAAATGGCCGAGCATCAAAAAGGACGAGTTGTTTCTGAAGCACAAAAAGAGAAACAAAGAAAAGATATGACAGGGAGAAAGAGTTCTCAAGAAACTAAAGACAAGATTAGGGCTGCACTTACAGGAAAAAAGAAAACTGCTATTCATGTTGCGAATGTAATGAAGAACTCTGGAGTGAAAAGACTTCTATACACAAAAATAGATGGAAGAATTGTGAAAATGCGTTCTAATTGGGAAAGGGTGTATGCGAAACATCTTGGCAGCTTAGGTATTATTTGGGAATATGAGCCAAAAGGTTTTGTTTTAAGTGATGTACACAGATATTTTCCTGATTTTTTTATTTGCCAGAATTGAATGAATGGCACGAAGTAAAAGGTTGGATGTCGAAAAGATCAATTGAAAAGATCGAACTTTTTAAAAAAGATTTTCTATGTGAAAAATTGATTCTTATTGAAGAATTAAAATTTCGCAAGTCAGATAATGTTTGCATCTCTTATAAGAAAAATGGAGTGGTAGCATCGTGAAACTTTCTAATTATCTACCAGAGATTCCAGGAACAGTGGCTCTTGGGCAAAAAATGAATAATATCATTAACACTCTTGAGCTTTCTAAAGCATCTTCAGGGACTACTTACAGACCAGCATCCTTCGGGATCGACCAAATCGTCTCGACATGGATACGTCAATCACAATCTTACAGATACCAAATGGTCATGGACCTTCAAACCATTGCCCATACAGTTGAAGAAATACGCTCTCCAATAACTCAAATTGTAAATGAAGTTTTTCGTAGAGGAATTAAATGGCAGGCTAAATTCGCAGTTAAATGTGAACAATGCGACATTGAATATCCGGACAACGTTGAAAAATGTGAAAAATGTAAATCTTCAGACAATTTAACTTTACCTGATGAAGACCAAAAAAAGACTCTTACAAATTTCATGGATGATGCAAACTTATTTGATAAATCTCTTGAGGAGACATTAAGAACATTTCTTTTCGATATTAATTCAGTTGACGATGGTTTTGTATATTTGGTCAAAGAGTATTACGGTGAAGACGATATAAAAAAGCCGGTTAGATCAAGAGTTATCGAATTAAGAAGACTGCACCCAGCTCTTATTGAATTCGATTTGGACATTCAAGGGCTGCCAAAAAATTCACACTGGGTTTGTTACTTACATAGAGATGATAGTCCAGCTGCAGAGCCAGGATATTGCTCTGAATGCGGCAGAGGATTAGTTCCTGCGATGTATATTTATTGTCATAGAAGTCAGGCAGCTAAGAAATATTTGTTGGACAGTGAGATAATTCACAGCAGCAAGTTCAGCCATAGTGAGACATATGGATTCAGCCCAATCATGACTGTGTTTGAGCAGGCCTTAACTCTTATTGGAATGAGCAGAAATTTGTATTCATATTTTTGGGAGAGAAGAATGCCTGCATCAATGATTATGGTGTTCACAGATGATCCAGAAAGTCTTCGAAGAGAAAGAGAGAATATCATTTCTCAAATGAGATTAGATCCTAACACTGTTCCAATGGTTGCAGTTTCTGCAAAACAGGGCAGGGGCAGAGTGGACATGGTTCGATTAATGCATACTCTGCAAGAAATGGACTATCTGCCTGTCAGACAGGAAATTCGTGAAAGAATTGCAGCAATGTGGGGTGTAACTCCAATTTGGCAAGGTGCTCCCGATGCAATGGGCGGGTTGAATTCACAAACCAGTCAGCTAACGGTTATGAGTCGTGTTGTTGAAGGGGACCAGAGAATATTCCATGAGAAAGTATTCCCTCAAATTCTTGATGCTTTCGGAATCACGGACTGGAAATTGGAGCTTCCAAATCCTGAAGAGGAGGCAGAGCAAACAAGAATTGCATTTGCCCAGCAAAAAATGCAAGTTGCAAGCATGGCTCAGCAAATGGGATTCGATGTAAAGATTAAATCTCAGGATGTTGGAATTGCAGAGCTTGATTTTATTATTTCAGGTGAAGCAACCAAACCTCAAATGATGGGATTAGGGGGAGGACAAGGTGGCGGAATGATGCCGCAGCAAATGGGTAGTGGAGAGCAAGAGCCACAAATGGGGACACCACAGCCTGGAGACGGAAATCCTGCAGAAACTCAAGGACAGCCGCAGCAAGGAAATCAACCATTAAGTTTGATGATGAAAAATTGGGCTGGAGAAGGCGGTTGGATTGGCCAATTGATGGAAAAGGGATACATGCCAATCATTAAAAAAATAAATCCTGATGGGACAACATGGTTTGTTTCAGGTGGGCAAGATTTAATTGCAAGATTTTCTGATGGAAATCTAATTGGAGTGGAGAAAGCTGTTTTTAGAAATACGATCCCTAAATATAAAAGAAAGACTGCTAAATCTCCAAATATCATACCATTGAGTGACACAGACTACGAGGAAGATGGAATATAACTTGTGGCAAATGCTTTAGATAAACTTTTTGGTTTCTTGGAAGAGCAGAATCCTATTCTGTTTAAAGAGGGACCTCCAAGACCTGGACTTGTTCCACAGTCTGGAGATTATCAGCGGCCTTTTAGATGGATAAGGCCAAAAGAGCTGCTGGGTCAAAAGAATAAAATGGTGTCTTCAAATATTCAAAATTTTCTTTCTAAAGAGTCTTTGGATCGACCTTCATTGCTCCCTGAATTATTTGGCTTGCCATCTTTTCTTGATGAAGTAGCTACAGATGTTTTAGATCATCTTGCAGGAAAAAAAGTTAATAGAAGATACATAAGAAAAGACGGAGGAGGAGAGGGGGGGCTATCTGAGGGTGAAACTGTGGCTGTTTCTTCTAATCCCGGAATATTTACTCCAACTTATGACGGTAATGGACACAAGAAGAAAGCCAAACTTTTCAAAGATTGGATTCAAAATGCACAAGTTGCTCATCACGATCATGATGGTTTCAAAGAGCATCCAGTTGCAGTCAAAAATCACCAAGAATATTTTTCAGGCTCTGCGAAACAATTGCCTTATGGAGAGAATTTAGATCCATCAATTTTAAAACGTTTTTATGCAGCATACAAACTTAGACAGTCTGGAAATTTGGATGCTACTCAGAAAGAATTTGTTGAGAATATGATTGGTGGAGTTTCTGATGATGAACTGAAAGAATTCTTCAGTCAACAGTATGGTGGGGCTAAAAAAGAGAAAACATATTATGCTGCCCCTAAACGAAAAGATTTAGAAGAATCAATAGACAAGCCAGTCACAGAGAAGCCATTTGTTCCAACAGATGAATCGAAAAAATCAGATACGATTGCAATGGATCAACTTCAATATGCTGATCATCCTTATGGTAGAATGGCTCGTTCAGACACTGAATTTTTTAGAAGTGTGCAGGTACAATTTGAAAAAAGAGGATATTTAACATCAAAGCAAAAAGAAGTTGTTGATAAATTGATAAATAAATATAGAAAACAAATTTCTACAAAGACGGAAATATCATTGCCAGAAACTGTTGAAGAAATAGATTCTGAATTGCAAGCATTGGGGAGAGCAAGAGTACGTCCATGGGGATCTAAAGATTTAGCAGCTCAAAACAATATTTCTGATAGAATAAAACAATTGCAAACAGCTAAAGACAAGATACAGAAACCTCTAGGATATAGAGTTGGAAGATCTGCTGGGTTAGCTGGAAATGAAAGAAAACCAGGTCATATAATGCCAGGAGAAACATTTGTTTCGTATGATTATGGTGATCCAAGATTAGCGGATTACAATAAGGGTTATGATGAAGGAAAGACAGAAAGAGAAAAATCTAATAAGCCAATTTCAAAATTCCAAGATTTTATAAATACAACCAAATCTGATTTATCGAGCCCATGGTTTGGAAAGACTTATGCAGATGTTTTTGGCGAATATCCCGTTACAGAAATCTCTATTGATAAATCTTCTAGAAAAAATATAATTGCTACTCCAATGAAAGATGGTAAATTTGATGCAGGTGCAGTTCCAAGTGGGGCAGCAATTTGGATAACCATAACAGCAACATCATCACCTTTGGCGGGACGCCATGTGCTTATCCAAAAACTCCCAGATGGTCGTTTTTCGCTTGTTGGTGGTGCAGGAATGTCGGAAGCTACAGAGGCAAGACGTCATTTAATACTTGGAGGATCTCCAAAGAAAACTACGAGAGATACCCAGCTTGAAACTGAAGCTGATGCAGCTGAAGCACTGAATGAACCTCTTAGAGTTGCAAAGAAAGAAGTTGAAAAAGAAGCCCGTGTAGAAATAAAGAAAGCTTCTGATTCAATGCTTGAAGCTCTTGGAATCAAAAAACTTGATAAAGATAATCTTCTTGAAAAGAAAGAGGAAATCCAAAAATTCATTGAATCTGAGCTTGGTGAAGAAGGAAAAGAGCAAGCAAAAAGAATAACTGATACAGTTATGCGACACTTTATTGCAGCTGAAAGAGAAATTAAAGAAAGGGTACAGGCTCAAAGACAAGTTGCAATTACCAGAGTTGGAAAGAGACTTGCAAGTCTTAAAGATGTGTCTGAAATTGCAGAAGATCTTCCTGATGATATTGAACCTTTAATAATTGATATTCCATCAATTTCTAATCTTACAGATTTAACTTCTGGGGAGCAAGAATTGGCAATTTCCCGCCATTTTGGAGACCAAGTTGATAATTTCTTTTCTGAAGAACCAATTCCTGCAAGCACGTCCGAAATTCTGGGAAAGAAAGAGAAACTGCCGACAATGGAATTGGGTGCAACAATTGAACCATTAAAGTTGGAAAGTGTTGAGCAGTTGCGTTCTACAATTGATACTGTTAAGAATTATTGGGATAAACGTTCTGAAGCTGAACAGATAAAATCTCAAATTCGAAAGGTTACAAAGATTTCTGCAATTCCAAGCACTATTTCGGATTTGCAAAAAACAATTGCAGAATCTGGTGTAATGATGAGCATGGAAGAAATTGAGCAGAAAGTTGCATCAGATCAGAATCAGTGGATGCGTAACGAAAGAACTCAATCTTTCTATGATGCAGTTGGTGATTTTTGGAATGATGATAAAAGCTTAGAGGAAACATTAAATTCAAGTAGAAATGATACTTCCATGTACCGCCATATCTCCTCTGGCGCTGCAACAGCGTTGGCAGCTTTATCGCAGCAGTATGGTGGGGCTAAATTAGACACAAAGAAATTGCTTGAAGCTTCTAATATCGAAGTTGGAGCAGCAGCATTGGCTTTGAATATGAGAATACAATATCAGAAAGATGCCGCAGGCTATGATAAAGTAATTCAAGATGTTCAAACTTTCAATGCAAATAATCAAACTGAAACGGAAAGAAAAGCATTGGAGAGGCATGGACACCTAAAATCTCAATTTGCTGAAATTCAAAGACAAAAAGAGGGCTCTGAGCTTTTAGATAAAATTAGAATTGCAACACTAGAATCTGATTTGCTGCTGGAGCAGAGAAAGAATCTTGGAGCTGCCCTAGGTTCAATGCAGGCTTCAGCGGCATTTCTAGATTCTCTTTCAAAGTTCAGAGGGGCAACAAATGATGTCATTTCAATAAATGTTGGCAAGAATGTTGATGATGCATATGATGTTGTGAGTCGTTTGAAACTTAAAAAGGGATATACAGTTGATACTTCTGATCCAGATAATGTAAAAATTAATGTTGGTATTTCCAGACTGGATAAACTTGTAACTGAAGAAAAAGGTATTCAATCCAAGGCAGATAAGTATGAAAAGATCAAGACTGATATGTCTGGAGTTTCAGAAGACGAAGAAGGAAGATTAACTGTTGATAAATTTGATGTTCCAGGATTTAAGAAAGAATTTGTTGATGAGGCTGGAAAAACTCAACCATATAAATGGCGAGTTGAGCAGAGAAATGATATAAACTGGCTCATGGAAGCTTCAAAAAAGACATCTGACAATCCTGAAGGAATCGGTGGAGGATTAATTACAAGAGTGACGGGGGCTGGAAAAACCAATACAGCTTATGGATTTTTTGGTTTCCAAATGAAACAGAATCCAGACTACAAAGCTCTCGCAATTGTTCCAAAAGGAAGGGTGCAGCAATGGGTGGATGAGGCAAAGAAATTTACAGATTTGAATATTGAAATGATTCCTGAAGGTTTGGCAAGAGATAAAGTGGAAGATCTTCTTGCGAAAAGCAAAAAAGGAACTGTTTATGTAATGGCACACAGAGAAGCTGCAAGAGCAAGTGATATGCTGCAAGCAATTCAGAATGATAAAGATTTGCAATTCGGTGGTTTTGTAGTTGATGAACCTCAAGAATTGCAGGCAAGAGGACAAAGTGGTAATATTGGCGAAATGGGAAGAAGAATTTTCAAGGTGCCTGTAAAACATAGGATTGCACTCACTGCAACTCCTGCACGGAGAAATCCTGTTGAAGCTTACGATTTAATTCGTTGGAGCTCTGGATCAAAAGAGCTTGGCACGAAAGCATTCTTCAAGAGAGTTTTCTCTGGATTTGGTAGCGGTACGAATGCACAAGATACAAGTATTTCCGATATGTTTTTTAAGACTGTTCAACCGTATATTTCTGGAGACAGACTTACAACCCCTAATTTCAAAGTTAAACAAGAAAGTGTTGCAATAACAAGATCTCCTGAGCAAATTCAGAGACAGAAGGAAATCGAAGCTGAAAGTGCGGGATATATCGCAAAGAGGCGAGAAGAAATTTCAAATGAAGTTAGAAATAATCCAGGACATTCATTTAGAAGGAGTCATACCTGGGAAACAAGATTGGGCAGATATGCAAATGATACTGCCAGAAAAGAAGTTGCTCAAATGCACAGAGAAAACTTCGACAATAGAAGTGCAACAACTGGTGCAAAAATGGTAGCTTTGAAAAATGAACTGAAGAAGGGATTAGACAAAAAGCAAGTAATTTATATAGACAGCTCGACCCAGAGGCATTCCCTGCAGGCCGTATTTGAGGAGTTAGGACTAAAACAAAGTCAGATTAAGAATATTGCTTCTGGAGTTACTTCAATGACTGGTGAAGAAATGACTAATCGAGCTCGAGCATTTCAAAAAGATCCGAATGTAAAGGTAATTTTAATTGACAGAAACTCAAGTACGGGTTTTAATCTTCAGCAAGGTTCCGTTTTGCATGTGGTTGGAACTCCTGATGCAGCTGCGACGCTTATGCAAGCCCAGGGAAGAATTGCAAGAATGCCGCGAACTGGTGATGTTGAAGTGAAAAGCTATCGTTATCAGGACAATCCTTCAGAGGCAAGTTTATGGAATGATCTTGATAATCAAATCAAAGTGCTTCGGGCTTCAAGCCCCGGAATGTTTGTAGGGGCATAACATGAATATTTGTCAATGCAATTGTGGCCAATTGTGCAAAATAGATTTGTTTCTGGGCATAATTCGAAAGGAAACAAACATCGGTTAGGATATGCTTCTTGGAATAAAGGATTAACTAAAGATACAGATAGCAGAGTGATGTCTACTTCTAAGAAATTGATGGGTCATTTTGTGGGAGATAAGACTCGCAAAAGCGTGTCTATTGCACAAACAGGAAGAGAATGGAGTGAAGAACAGAGAAGAAATCACTCTTTAAGTCTTCTTGGTCGTAAAGTGTCTGAATCCACAAGAGAGTTAATAAGAAACACAAATAAAATTAGCATGAAAGAAAAGTGGAAGGAGCCTGAATTTCACGAGAAAATGTGTGCTATTCGTAAGGCGACATGGGCAGATGAAAATTTCAAGAAACTTCAGCTTGAAAAAATGATGGGCGGTTTAGAAAATAGACCAACAAGCCCCGAAAAACAATTGATTAGTATTCTTGTTTTGTAGGGAATATCAATCCTGATTTTGTAGATCATGTTAGAAAAGCAATTATTGAATTTCAAGGATGTTATTGGCATGGTTGTAAGGAATGCTCCCCTGACTCTAAAATGGAGAATACATTTCCAAGGCGCAAAATTCTTTTTGCTAAATATGGTTATTCCTCCATTGAAATCTGGGAACACGAGTTAAAAGATCTTGATGCTCTAAGCAAGAAACTTCTTGTTTTTAAAATGTGTAATATTTTGGCACAGGTATAATTATATGGTTTCTGCAATTCAGAAATTTAAGAATCTAATTGAATTAGAAAAACTCCAGCCGCCAAGACCAGGGCTTGTACCACAGTCTGGAGACTGGAATGCACCAGATCGATGGATAAGGCCTGAAGAATTAGAAGCAAGTGAAAAAGTTCTACCGAAAAAAGAAATTCAGACAGTAGATTTTATTCATGATACAAGAAATGATTTAGTTGGAAAATACATCACATCTGGATCTTGGAGGGACAGAGATAAAAAGCCAGAGGCAATTTTGGAACATGCTGGGTTTCGCTATGTTGGAACAAAAGATTTAAGATCTGAAGAAGAAAGACAAAAAGATTTTCATCCTTCTCAAGACAAGCTGGTTCAAATTTATCAGCATCCTCAGTTAGGCAGATTGGAAATTTATTCAGAGCCTGAAAAGACAGTTACAATTAATGAGCAAGCTGTCTGGCAAAAAGTCCAAACAGTTGTTAATCCAAAGTCTGATTTTAAACCGGATTTACGCAATCCTGAAACTTTGTCTCTTCAAGATAGAATTCATAGTCGTTAAAACTATTCAAAATATTTTATGAGTTTAGAAGCTAGTTGGAGATGGGAAAGCAGAGCTAAAGGTTATGGAATATCTGTTGAAGAGTTAAAAGAAAGAACTCTTGCAAAATAGCACCGCTGGTTAAGAAAGCAGATATTTGGATTCGAGTTCCTCCACAAAAATTAAATTCAATTCTTGCAGCAGGAAGATTTGTATCCCTTTCAGAATCTAAAAAAATGGGCCCAGGAAAAACAATTGGAATTGCAAAATATCTTCCCGCAAGAGAAGAGGAAGAAGAGAGGCTGTTTGGAATTCCTGTAGGCAAAATGCCTGAAAAGCGCCCTATTTATGGCTATTTAAGTGATGATTTGAATGGCAATGGCTCAGCATTTGAGGAAAATGGCGAGCAACAAGTTGATACATATGGTACGGTTGCAATCAAATTGAAACCGAGTGCTAGAAAGAAAACAACTTTCACAGTTGGAGATTCTCTGGATATAAATCTTGGAACAATTGGAAATAGAACTGTTCCAGCATTTGTGGATGAGCCTAAAGCGGAAGTTGAGCTTGGAGACATAACAGACTTGGAAAAACCAATGAAATCTATTTTAGAGTTAACTAGAAGCGGTTATACTGAAGCTCAAATTCATGGTGTGGATATTTCAGATATTGATGAGATTGTTTTCCATGAAGATGTAGCTGATAGCATATTGAAGCGGCTTGAGAGAATGCAAATTCCATGTCGCAAAATACAACGAAAAAATATTGGTCGTCCAGAAAAGAGGGGCGAGAGATGACAACTATTGCAGAATCACAAGATAAACGCCACATATTAGTCGAAACTAATGATGGGAAAGGTTATATTGAAGATAGACAATCTGGTGAAAAAACTGAAGAGAAAGGCATTGTAGCTCTTTTATCTGCAAATATAGATTGGGAAGATGAAGAAGAGGAAAAATTAGAAAAGCAGGATGGTTCAAATTTAACTGAATTTGATGTAAATCTCCAGGAAGTAGATTTCAAGCAGCGAGCATTTCTGAAAGAATTGCTTAATTATAAGAAGCAGATTAGGGTGGAATTAGAGAAAGAAGATCTTGATGTGCTTGTTCAAGAGAGACTAGAGCAGGCATTGGAGATTATTCAACACACGATAAGTTTACATCGGTTTTCTGGTTGGTGAGTCTTATGCCTCGAACACACGCAGGACAGCACCTAGAATGGTCGGAGAGCATGGTTGACATCATTTGTAAGGAATTATAGTGCCAATTGTAACGATCCCTCAAAGAGTGTTGGTGCACCGTACAAATGGTATGCCATTCTACCGCACGCAGAAGAAGCGTATTTTTGTTCAAGGTCTATCAACTGCACAGCCAATTCGTTTTCAGGATTTGGTAGTTAAGTCTTTGGAAGAAGTTGATTATGCTGTAATTCTTGAAAAATTAAAATCTAATTTTGGCGATAAACTATTCACAGAAACTTTTGTTGCAATGCATGAAGGGGAAGAAGAAGGAAAACTTCTTATAAATACTCGCACAAATACTCTTGTTGCATTAGTTGTAACTTCTGGAGAGAAGAAAGTTGTTCACTCTCCAATGCTTACAAATGATAGAGATATAAAAACAATTCAATCTTTTGTGCAAAATAAATTTGGTGGCGAAGAAAGTGCTATCCAGAAATTGCAAGCTTTTGTTGAATTAGAGAAGACTCGTCCTGGTTTGGTACAAAGAAAAGTTCCTGTTCGAAGAGAGGGGAAAACATTTTATTCAATTCGTTGGGTTCGTCCTACAAAATTAGGAATTACTGGAGAAAAAGGAAAGCATATTGGACAAATTTCTCCAGAGAATTTAATGTACTTTGAAGAGACTTTTGATGATATGCCCCATGAGCAGAGAGGAAAGGCATTAAGATTATTGGAGTTTATTGATGGTTATGCTGAATTAGCATTAAAAGGAAAAGATTTTCCAAACGAGAGAGTTGATGCTCTTTATGAATTAGCAGCAGGAATGGCTGGTAATTTGATGGCACCTGGACAATGGTCTTATCTAGAAATTAATAATCCTATGCTGCCTCAGAGTAAAAATCCAACACGTCTTGATAAAGTAATTTTAATTGATAAAGTTATACATATGGAGCACGACAGAGGCTCTCTAATTCCACACTATTTTGGAATTCCAAACCCATGGGTAACTTATTTTGATGAATCTGTTTGGGGCATGATTAATGATTTATCCAAAGAAGAGCCACAAATGGAAAAATCATTTGCAGAGATAAGAAAAGCAGTTCGTTCCGATCTAATTCCAAAAGAAGTTGATATTCATCGAGAAGGAAAACTTTTCCAAGGAATTCGTTGGGTAAAGCCAGAAAAGGGAATGACAACACTATCTGGTGTTAGAGTTCCACCAAAGTGGCAAAAAGTACAAATTGCTGCTTCTGCAAAAAGTGGGTTGCAGGCAATTGGAGTTGATTCAAAAGGAAGGCGACAATATTTATATTCTGCAGCATTTCGAAATAAGCAGAATATTAAAAAGTTTAGTAGGCTGAAAGCATTCTCTTCTAAGTTTCCACAGATTCAAGCAAGAATAATGAAAGATTTGCCAAAATTAGAGGAAGCTGAAGTTCTTTATTTGGTTATGAAAACTGGATTCAGAATTGGCAGCAATAAAGAAACATTGGCTGCAAAGAAAGCATATGGAGCTTCCACATTACTTCGAGACCATGTTGAAATTGACGGAGATACCTTACATTTTCATTTTCCTGCAAAAAAAGGTACAACTGCAGATAAAACGATTGTAGATCCAGTTCTTGCTAAAATTCTTGGCAAAAAGGAAAAAGGACAGCAATTATTTTCAGTTGAAGATTCAGATGTAAGAGATTATTTGGGACATATTGGCGGGGCAAAGTTTTTGATTAAAGATTTTAGAACTTACATTGGGACAGCTATTGCAATTCAGGCTATGAAAGGTGTTCCAGTCCCAACAAATGAAAAGGAATTGAAAAAAGCTAAAAAAGCTGTTGCAGAAAAAGTGGCTGCTCAACTTTGCAATACACCTGCCGTGGCTCTTTCTGCTTATATTTCACCGGAAATCTTCGCAAATTGGGAGGCTGGTCTTGGAACAATTGCAAAAACGGACATAGAAAATGAATTTGCCAGTGTTACAGATTTAGTTGAAAGAGTTTCTTATGATGAAGAACTGCCAGAATTAGATCCTGAAG
>JBBTAK010000001.1:0-1775 GCA_038044245.1 Nanobdellota archaeon | reverse complement strand
TTTTAAGAAGCCAGGCAATTCTTACAATTACAAAAAACGGCTACGGAAAAAGAACCTCTGTTTCTGACTACCGAAAAACAGCAAGAGCAGGAAAAGGGGTTATAAATGTAAAGGTTTCTGCAAAGACTGGAGAAGTCGTGAATACAGTTTCAGTAAACCCCACAGATTCTATAATAATCACAACAGCGAAGGGCCTTGTTTTGCGAACTTCTTTAAATAACATAAGAGTAATGGGCCGTGCCACGCAGGGAGTCAGAGTTGTAAAATTACAGCCCGGAGATTCTGTGACAGACTTAATCGAGGTTCCGGAAGCCAACGGGGAATAAATTTTATTGTTTTAGATTAAGCTAAGCGGTTGAGTTAGTCTTTTACTTCTATTTCTGTAAGTTCAATTAAAGTCCCAATTTGGCATATGCTTGCCATGTCTTCTTGCAATTTTCCTTCAAATTCAACTTCTAATCCATCTTGTTTGAAGCTTTCATTTAAGTTAGTTGGCTCATAGTTTGTTCCATTATCTGCGACTATTTTCCAACAACCACCCTCTATGTCTACAAATTGAATAACACCATTGCCGGAAATATCAGAAATTGTTTCGTTTTCATCATCATCTGTTTCATCTATGTCTTCTTCCTCATCCTCTGTCTCCAAGGAAAAAGCAGAATTAATATCTTCTGCTGTAAGAGAAGAAAGTCTTTCTACTATTGCATTAATTATGTCTTCTGCATTATCGCTATCAACAACAAATCTCCACTCAAATTCTACATCTGTAAATCCTTCTTCAATTTCAGCTTCTACTTCTAATTTTTCTTCATCTTCAATAGTCTCATCATTTTCTTCTATTTCAAGAAGATTGCTTACATTCAAATCAGATAGCCTGTTTAATACTTCTGTAACAATCTGTTCTTGTTCTGTGACATTTGTTGCAAATTCAAGTTTAATTTTAACCTCAGAAGTTCCGTTGAAAGTTTCTGCACTTATTTCTAATTCCTCTTCTAATCCTTCCTCATCTTCGTCTTCTGTCTGGTCAGAATCTTCTCCCAAAACAAGGAAAGCCCACCAGGGTTTGCTTATTCCAATAAATTCCCCTGTTTCAGGGTCAACCTGCCCTTCAACTTTTAAGGATAATTTGAAAACTCCAAGGAATCTTCCGTGCTTGTTTGTCTCAATATTATAAACAACCCTTGGAATATTTCTGTCCATTATTTCTCTTAATTCTACTGTAAAGTTTGTGAAATTCAATGCTCTCAATCTTTCCAGGGCAATCTCAGATGCCTGATCTGGCATTATCTTTATATCTGTGACATCCCCATTTCTCAACCTTGCCCTTAATTTGTATTCTATTCTGTTCGTTTCTTCTTCTAGGTCAATCCCGTCTTCTGCCTCAACCTCAATCTCCTCCCCCCTTATTTCATATCTTATTCTTTCCCTGAATCTTCCGTCTTCTGTCCTGTTTTCAATTTTTATCTTTATTTCTGTTTTTGTTCCATCAGCACATTCTATCTTTCTTTTCAAAGTTTCAACCGTTTTTCCATCCTCTATACTTATTTTTCTTTCAATTTTGATAGTGCAATTACCAATTGTTGTTATTTCTCTTGTTCTTTCTCTGACCCTTAACTCATTTTCATCCCCAACCTCTGTTTCATTTTCTCTATTATTATCAGGACATTTTGCAAATTCACAATTTGATCCTGTTCTGCTTACATAACTTCCATCTGGGCAGAGTTTTACGTCTGCTGCGCATACATTATCAGGACATTTTGCAAATTCACAATTTG